>JBEIPE010000099.1:0-9442 GCA_040377215.1 Halobacteriovoraceae bacterium | reverse complement strand
TCCGTGTGGTGAGCTTCGTCATGAGTATGATCGACAGCTTCAGTCACATGGTGGTGCTCTTTATCATGCCCTTCTTCCGCATTCATGGCAGGAACTTCGCCTTGAACAGGGACAACTTGAATAGCGTTGGCTTCTTCTTTCTTGTTGCAAGCAACAGCTGCGAGAGCAAGGACGAGAACGAGTGCAGAAAACTTCATAGGGCCTCCAGATTTTTTATTCCGCGCCCTGGTCCGGTTCCATTTGCGACTGCATGTAGTTTTGTGGGCCCACGCGCTTGAAGAGCTCTTGCTGGGTTTCCAACCAATCTACGTGCTTCTCTTCCGACGCAAGGATGGAGAGGAACAGGTCACGGCTGACATAGTCTCGCTCCGTTTCGGCAAGCTTGATGCAATTTTTGAGGTGAGGGATCGCTTCGTACTCAACTTCGAGATCAGCGGCAATGATTTCCTTCACGTCAGTACCAATGCGCAATTTACCGAGCTTCTGAAGATTAGGAAGACCTTCTAAGAAGAGGATGCGCTTGATGACCATGTCAGAGTGTTTCATTTCATCGATGGAAGCGGCGTACTCAAGTTTACCAAGCTTCGCAAGGCCCCAGTTCTCAAGCATACGAGCATGCAAGAAATATTGGTTGATCGCTGTCAGCTCTTTCATGAGAACTGAATTGAGTGCTTCGATAATTTTAGCTGAACCTTTCATGAGGACCCCTTCGTAAGAATATGGGGTCAGAATAAGCGGAGTGAGAGGAGTAGGAAAGACCTACTCGTTAGAATGGCAGGAAGTCTTTTCAGGAGAGTGGTTACGACGCGGTTTTTTGTTCGATGATTGCAACATCTGTTCGACGGCATCTTCTACGCATGTGCCGCAATCAGAACCAATTCCGAGTGCGCGCATGATGTCTTTCGAAGACTGTCCCTTGCGTGCAGAGACGGCTTCTTCGACTTGTTTTTGAGTAATGCCTTTGCAGATACAGACGTACACAGAGTCCCTTTTGCTGAGATCAGTATAGCCATGTTCGGCATATCAAACAAGAATTTGAGTTATTTTTTTATAGTTCGGGGTGGGGAACGTCTTTTCGGGGGGATAGACCTACTCGCGGGAGTAGGTCTTGCCGTTCAAGAGGAAAGATTGGGCACCCGTCCATAGAAGCTCGAGGTGGCCGGTGGGGTGTTTGCAGGCCATGGCGGCGGTACAAGTGAGGGTCAGGCTGCCCTGGGTCTCACAACCCTCAGCGAGACTCACAGTCATCTCCGTCGGCTTGATGGTGGTGTTATAGGAAATGCGTTGAACTGTAATTTGGCAGCTCTCATCGTCGCGGAAAATTCCTTCAGTAGGATAAGAAGCATTCACTGCGCTAGGAGCAGTCGCGCGTGTGACGATTTGATAATTGGCGATGGCTTCAGCAAAGTCTGAGGCGAAATCAGCAGCGAGCACACCTTGAGCTGCGCGCTCATTGCGGGCACGTTGAGAGAAATCATTGGGTGCGTAGGTATCAGGGATACCGATGGCGATCCGCGTGCCTTCAATAAACATCGGCCCACCGCTGTTGCCGCCGTAAGTAGAACAGTTATGCGTGAAGGTTCTGTCGTCCACGACGTTCGGATCGTCGTAGATATTGCGAGTCTTCGGCTCGATCACCCAGCAGTTCTGAGTGAGCTTCAAAGCGCGGGCACCGTTATAGAGATCGCCCGGGAAGCCCAGCATCTCAAGACGCAAATCTTTGGTGAGGGCAAAAGTCGCCAGTTCAAAATCTAAAGTGCGGTCGCGGGGAGCGTCTTCAAATTCAAGCACCACGAGATCATGGCGAGCATCTCCGGCGGCCACTGTTTTACAGCGCAACTCAGTGCCGCTGGCTTCGTCTTTCGCTGTGCCTGTCGCGCACCATTGAGGAGCGTTGTAGCTGAAGCAGTGACGAGCGGTGGCGATGAGGTTTTTCTCTTGAGCATTTTTTAAAAAGAAACCGGTGCAGCCACGTAAACGAGCAAGGCCGCGCTTCTCTTCGGCGCTGGCATCCACGCGGCGAGAGTTCTCAAAGAAGTTGGCACCAGCGGTGACTTGGAGTTTGCTTGTCTGTTGGCCTTCGCCACAGGCAGCGAGAATGAGAAGCGAAAGTAGGGGGGCGATGCTGAGATTTTTCATGGGGGCGTTTTAGCACGATTTAGCGCTAAAACGCCCGATGAGAGAAAATATTATTCGATCAAGGCCTGATGAAGGCGAGAAACGACCTCTGGGCCTTGTACTTCATTCACTAACACGCAGAAATTATGTTTCGAGGCGCCCAAGCAGATCATGCGGACGTTGATGTCTTCGATGGCGCCGAAAATCTTCACCGCCAGGCCTGGCTTATGATTCATGCTGTTGCCGATAAGAGACACCAAAGAGAATCCCTCCTCAATGGTGACTTCACCCAACTCGCGCAAATCTTTGAAGAGCGCTTCGTGGGTCAACATCGGACGATCAACCGTCATGGCAATAGAGATTTCTGAAGTGGTGATGGCATCAACACTCACACGGTGCTGCTCAAACACACCGAACACACGCGACAAGAAGCCGTGGGTGTTCAACATTTTTGGAGTTGAAAGCGTGACGAGGGCCTGTTCTTTCTTAAGGGCCACGGCGCGGAAGATCGGCGCGTCTTTCACATCACGACGAATCCACGTGCCGGCTTTTTCCGGTTCAAAAGAAGAGCCTACGAAAACAGGAATATCACGGCGCATGGCCGGAGTCAGTGTGGTGGGGTGCAGAACTTTCGCTCCGAAGACCGCCATCTCAGCCGCTTCAGTGAAAGTGATGTCACGAATAGCGCGGGCACCTTTATGGAGGCGTGGGTCGGTGGTGGCGATGCCATCTACGTCTGTCCAAATCTCAACCACGTCAGCAGCCACGGCTTCGCCGAGCAATGAGGCAGAGTAATCTGAACCGCCGCGACCTAAAGTCGTCGTGTGGCCTTGGGGGTCCATGCCGATGAAACCTTGGGTGACGTAACAGGTATTTTCCGCGCGAAGATTGCCGAGCAAGCGCTGGGCGTTCTCTGCTGTTTTTTCTGTGAGTGGTGTCGCTTTCCCGTAGATCGCATCGGTGGCCAAAACAGTACGAACATCGAGGTTTTTTACCGTGCGAGTAGGCCAAGCTTGCGTGAGGGCCTCAGTGAACAATAGAGAAGACAAACGTTCGCCGAACGACTGCATGCGATCAAAGGCACGCGGTGAACATTCGCGCATCAAATGGATGCCGCGAGCGAGAGTTTCAGTCTCAGACAAGAGGTCAGCGATTTTGGTGCGGGTGTATTCTGGAATCTCGAGCTCTTTACCAATGGTGAAGTGGCGCTCGCGCAGATCGTAGATGATTTTCTCGCAGCCGCCCCAATCGCCTTGTTCAGCAGTCTTGGAAAGCTCGATCAATTTATTAGTTGTGCCCGAAGTTGCAGAGACAACAACCATGCGAGAATTTTGTTTTTTGCAAATCTCAGCACTACGGCGCATGGCCGCCGCATCTCCCATCGAGGTGCCGCCGAACTTTGAAACAATCAACTTTTCCATACACGTCTTCCTTTCAGGCGAAGCCTGCTGATTAAGTGAAGATAAAACCGGGGGAGAGTAAGGAGCGATGTAACAACGGGTCCAGGAGGGAAAAGGTCAGCGTTGTTACGTCGTCCCAAAGCTCTCCACCCGGTGTGATCCAGAGTGACAATCTTGCGGCTTTCAACCTTGCAAGACCAACGTTACCGATGCCAAAATCGAAAACGTTTCGGCGGTAGTTGCCTGGGATGGGTTCAACGGCTTTGGCAGCCTTCTCCATCTTACTCAGTACCGCACCTCTTTGAGGCGTACCCAGAGAAAATAGCCCTGGGCCGGGAAAAAAGCAACTTAACATTCACTTACAGTGAGGCGTTTATGAAGAAGGTCGGAATCGTTGGATGGCGTGGAATGGTGGGCTCTGTCCTCTTGGAGCGCATGCATGCTGAGAAAGACTTCGCTCATTTTGATGCGGTCTATTTCTCAACTTCTCAGGCCGGCGAGAAAGGCCCGGACGGCAAACCCCTCAAAAACGCCCAGAACGTTAAAGACCTTACCGACATGGATATCATTCTCACCTGCCAGGGTGGTGATTGGACTAAAGAGATGCATCCACAGGTGCGCGCTGCTGGCTGGAAAGGTCACTGGATCGACGCGGCGTCAGCTCTACGCATGGAAAAGAACGCTGTCATTATCCTCGACCCGGTCAACCAAGCGGTCATCGATCGCGCACGCAACGACGGTCTTAACGATTGGATCGGCGGCAACTGCACCGTCTCTTTGATGTTGCTCGCCGTAGGTGCCTTGTTCAAGAACGGCTGGGTGGAATGGGCTTCTAGCCACACTTACCAAGCGGCTTCAGGTGCCGGTGCTAAAAACATGCTCGAACTTCTTAAGCAGATGCAGTTCTTCGGCGATCGTCTGCGCGAGAACATGAACGCCGGCCAGGGTGCCTTGGAGATTGAGAAACAGGTGGGCGCTTTGATGAAAGATTCGGCGTTCCCGCGCGAAGCTTTCGGTCATCCTTTGGCCGCGAACCTTTTGCCGTGGATTGATTCAGCTTTGCCGTCAGGCCAGAGCCGTGAGGAATGGAAGGCGGAAGCGGAAGCCAACAAGATCCTCGGCAACAGCCGTGCGATTCCTATCGATGGCACCTGTGTGCGCGTAGGCGCTCTTCGCTGCCACTCACAGGCCCTCACCATTAAATTGAATAAAGATATCCCACTTTCTGAGATCGAAGCCGCCATCAAGGCCGACAACGCTTGGGTGCGTTTGGTGGAAAACGATAAAGAGAAGACCTTGAAAGGCGTCACTCCAGCCGCCGTTTCCGGCAGCCTGGATATTGCTGTTGGTCGTTTGCGTAAGATGAGCCTTGGCCCCACATTTGTGAATGCCTTCACTTGTGGTGACCAGTTGCTCTGGGGCGCAGCTGAACCACTGCGCCGGATGTTAAGACAGGTCGTCTAAGCTATTTCGCGCAATCGACCGCTGGCATCTCGTTGATCCATGTCTCAATAAGAGCGTTGCCTTCTTTGTGAGAAACTGAGCGCCCAAGCTGAGGCATTTTCACCGCAAGATGCGACTGGCCCATGCGGTGGAAGAGAATCGACTTGGATGCTTTCCCTGGGACAACATCAAACTGATGGCCGCCGGTGCCAATGCCTGCCGCTACGGGCGTCTTACAGTGGCCCATCTCAACGCTATCTGAAGCGAACTTACTTTGTAGGTAAAGTCCCGTTGAGCGGGCATTTCCTTTGGCGTTGTGGCAGTGAGCACAGTTGATTTCGAGGTAGGCCTTGGCGCGCTCATCAACAGGCGCTGAGAGATCATCCCACGAAACCAGACGTGGGATATTCCCCTGTGCTGGCAGGCCCGCGATGATTTTTTTACTGTTCCAAACTTCGAGCTGATTTATTTTTTCATCGTCCAGCGATGGGCGATTGAGGAACTGCGCCTGCAGGCCAATAGGCACGATCTGATTGTTAACAAAGTGACAGCTTGAGCACTGACGCAAGTTGGGCACATGGTAGTCGATGGCGATCTTTTCTTCTTTCACCTGGACGACTTTCTTTTTCACGAACCCGGCGCGATCGAGCTTCGCTCTGCCATTGGCCCAAGTATAGTTAAGCGGGACCCAGCCAGTGGAGCGACGAACAAGCAAACGGGTTTCAATCAGTGTGGGCGCAGTCTGTCCCGGTTCATTGATGGAAAATGTTTTAGTGATCACCGAGCCGATCGGGAGATCGAGGGCGTACTTCTCGCGGTAGCCGATGCTCGTTCCAGGTGGGATGAAAATGAAACGATCCTTGAGGGCGTAGTCCGTGAAGAGCTGATTGTTGAGTGAGTACTTCGTTCCACCCTGCGGGTTTTGTGTCGGGTCTTGGGCATCAGCAAAGAGATTGAAGTCAGCAAGATCCGGGCAATCAAAGTCGAGCGCTTTCCAATTCACGCTAGATGTCTGTGCCTTACAGGCACCCAAGACTTCATCTTCACTTGGCACAGTCGCAATCGGCAAGGCCGTGACGGTCGGGAAAGTCACTGCGGCACGGCTCGGGTAGGCGCACTCATGGTCTTTAAGACTGCGTGTCACCGGACCTCCGGGAAACGGGAAGTAGGGACGCTGGTTATCCAGGTGAAGATTGGCGAACTTGAAGCCACGGTTCGAAGTGTTCTGACCAATGCAAATACGATTCTCACTCGAAGGCGGTGTTCCGACATAGGTTCCATCATCAATACCATCGAACACCACGTCCTTGGGGCCGAGTCCGGATAGCACCTTGATGATGAGATTCATTTCAGAGCCATCAGGGAGGGCGAAACGGCGAGTCTTGAAGCGGTTTCCATGAACATAAATGCGTTTAGGCATGGGATCATACTGGGGATCGCGAACGGTGCGCTGGCTGATGGCGTAGTTTGAGATCGCCACGCCGGCGAGCGCGTGCCAGGCGATGTCATTGTCGAAAACTTCCGTTCCTTGCGCGGCCATCATAAATACGCCCATTCCTTTCGGAACGAGGTTAATGATGGTGCCTTTCATGGAGAAATTCTTCGTGTTGTTTTCACGGATGTTGTTGCGATAGATGCGCGTCCCAATCCCATCTTTTTTTACGAGATCAGGAAGGTTGAAGATCAACACACCGGCTGTATTACGCTCAACCAGGTTTTCATAAACGTCCGCATCGTCGGAGTTTTCAATTTCAATGCCTGCGACGTTGTCATGGGCGTAGTTGTTGCGGACGATGATGTTTTTTGACTGACCGACATAAATTCCCGCGTCCGAAGCGCCACTCACGTCACAGTTCTCAATCAGGACATGTTCGCTCAGCACGGGGTAGAGTCCGTAGGCCCCGTTCTTTTCCGATTTGCCACGAGTCCAGGAGACCTTCACGCGACGGAACGTGACGTGTTTGGCCCCAATGACTTTAATGGCGTTACCGAAAGAGTCTTCTACGGCGAAGTCTTCGAAGGTGATCTGGTCTTTCGTAGCGATGATCCCCTGGGGGCCGGCTTTCTGCTTCGCGAACGAGAGCACAGTCTTGTTTTGCCCTTGCCCTTTAAGCACGAGACCAGGGCGATCAATGATGAGCTCGTTGGAGAATTCGAAGCGGCCAGCAGGGAGGACTATCGTGGTGGCCCCGTTCATGTTTTCTACGGCGGTGTTGAGATCCGCTTCGAGGTTTGCGGCGCCAATGTTGATGACACCTTCTGCTGCTGCGAACATGGGGAAAAGGGCGAAGAGTGTATAAACAAGTTTCACAAGGCCTCCGGGGGTAGAGGGGTCAACAGTTAGCTTTGAGGGATGGAGCCGTCAATCCTGCGAATTAATAAACTGTGGCAGGGCCTGACACAGTAGATTTTACAGGAGTTTGTGGTGCCAGGTCTTTTTGTGGTATCACCCCCGAAAATTCTCTCCCCCCAAGGAATTAAGCGTGAAAAACTTCATCGCAGCCGTTCTATTTATTTGTACCTCAACAGCTTTCGCTCAAGAGCTTGATGCGACCGCCGCCGCCCTCGAAACATTGCCTGCTGGCGCCTACGTAGGCACCACGCCACAAGGTGATGATTGCTCAGTTAAAGTCAGTGCTGATGAACACGGTGTTGCAGTGGTTGCGAGTTCAGGCAACATGATGGTGTCGCGCATCGTACGCCCAGGCACAACCTATCGCTTCAATCCTGGTCAGCGCTTGTTCCTTTCATCTGATGAAGCAGAAAACGTTTATCGTACGCTGGCGGTAGAAACGAATACCCAGTACGTAGTCGTAGCGCGTAAACGCAATGGCCAAGAAGTTAAAGTCGAGTGTGTTGTTAATCTCTGATCGAATCGTTAGACTGGGCGAATGAAAAATCTCTTCTTCGCCCTCTTGCTCATTTCAACATCTTCCTTCGCACAAACGAATGCTGTCGAGGCTTTACGCCAACATCTACCGGCGTTTGATTATAGGGGCCAAGATACGTTAGGTGAGAAGTGCGAGATCGATCTCTTCGGTCAAACCGACGGCTCTATGCGCTTAGAACTCTTTGCGACCTCTCAGGCGCAATTCCTCATTACTCCTGATATGGCCTTTGAAAGTACACCCACCCGTTTTGTGGCCCGTCGTCCCGGTGTGAGCGATTCAGGCAAAGTAGAAATGAGTTTGATCATCGAAGGTGAGAGTGTGAGCATCCAGCGCGACTTCAGTATCGGCGAGCGCCACTGGGTGTCGGCGATGACTTGCCTTATCGAAGACCTTTAATCATCAATAAGTTCCCGTCGGGATCCACCAAGTGGATCTCGTCGTTCTTCACCGGCAAAAGCCAGCCCTCCAATCCTGAATCTTCCGGTCGAAACAGGAGCTGCAATTCGCGAGCGAGTTTGGCCACATCCGCAGTGGCCACCTGAGCGAAGAGATGGTTTTTGAGCGGCTGCAATTTATCATCAAAATAAAAATGAATCACAATATCTTCTCGCACCATCACTAAGAGAGCGCGTTCGCCATCGCCCTGTGAGCGCACTTGAAATCCTAAGCGTCCATAGAAGCGCTTGGTTTTTGCGAGATCACTGGAAGGAAGGATCGGGTCTGCTCTCATGGAGCCAGCATAGACCCGTCTCAGAGAGCGGAAACTAAGCTATGGAACATAGGAGATGTGTTTCGTGCAGCTAAAAGTATTAAGAAGGGAAAATGCCCACTTGGAGAGTCAGAATGAAATTTTTTGACTGCGCAGACGTTGCCAGCCCATCACACTTACACCCCAGCGCATTTCATCCGTCGCGACTTTGTGATCCATCTCAGTGGGTGTGAGAGCGAGAATCTCTTCCACCACATCACCATCGGGATTGGTGAGCTTCGATGGGATGAGTCCCTTGGCGATGAAAAAATGAGTCACGGAATTCACCGTGCCATTCGTTGTGTAGGTCCAAAACTTTTCTAGTGTGGTGGCTTTGAAGCCGATCTCTTCTTGCAGTTCACGTTGGGCATTCTCTTCAGGTGTGCTGCCGGCATCCAGCATGCCCGTGACAGGCTTCAAGCGCACGGGCGGATTTTCGTGAGCGCGGCGTTCGCGGATCACCAAGATTTTTCCGTCATCGGTGACCGGGAAAACAACCACACCATCCGGCAGGTACGCACGCTCCCAGGTGATCTCACCGATGGTCTCGGTTGTCATACGAAGGAATTTTCCCTGCCAGACGGTGTTTTCCATTAGCGAAGAGCGTCTTCTAGCACCAGCGAAGTGTCCGTCTTCTCATCACGATACTTAATGATGATCGGACACTGAAGCATCAAGCCGCGCGACTTGATGAAATCGTTCTCACTTGAGAATGCACGCGTACCAGGCACAACAACCGCACCGGCCGGAATGCCTTCGCCACGTGGAATCACACGTTGGTTCACAACGTCGTAAACTTCTACGGCTTTAGACAGGATCACACCAGGAGCAATCACCGCACG
>JBEIPE010000020.1:0-19549 GCA_040377215.1 Halobacteriovoraceae bacterium | reverse complement strand
TTCTATTCCCAAATAAATCTGAGAAAAAATCGGTGCTGATCTTACGACAACCTGATTACTAAAACGGGATACTTTCTCATCTTGATCCGAATGTCCGAAGACACTCGAAACTTAAACTCTATTTGAATGGAAAAGAACAAAATTTTCAGGAGCGGTCGGTTGTAGCACCCGTCTTCGGGTCCTGCAAGCGTTTTTCAAAAGATTTCTTTTGAAAAAAATTTGAGTGGTGGAGATGACAGGGATCGAACCTGCGACCCTCAGAATGCAAATCTGATGCTCTACCAACTGAGCTACATCCCCAAACAAATCTCGCGTCGTGAGGAGTGAAATTACGGATTCTCGATGAGAGTGTCAACGATATCGATCAGGATATTTTATATTGTGGTGAGCAAAAAAGAAGAAGGCAGCCGTAGCTGCCTTCTTTGAGAGTGATTAGTTCTTTGGCAAAGCCGGTGGATAAGAGTTGTTACCCATATCCTGAACCCATTTGCGCATTGCGCGTATCTGACGTTTCGGATCGTTGTCCAAAACACCTTCAATAGGAGCGATCGTTCCGCCTTCCCAGAAATTTGGCATCGATGTGTACGGCATGACTTCAGTTGGATTCGTGAGCCACTTCTCAATCCATGACGGACGCAAACGCAACTTCGCATTTTTCAGAGCAGGAGCTTGAGCCTCATCATTCGTGAAGCCAGTCGTGTGACATGTTGTACACGCGAGTTCATTCCACATTCTCTGAGCCGCTTCACGCTCACCTGGTTCCCACTGAACTGGACCAAGGTTTTCAAACGTTGGTTGATCAGAATCAGCCTGGAAGTAAGTCACGATCTGATTCAGCTCTTCATTAGAGAAGTTAAATGATGGCATACGAACTTTCACATAAGGACGAATGACATGAACGTTCTGCAAGAAATTATTGAACCAATCTGTCTGTACGCGATGGCCTTCTTTAACCAGCCATGGAGGTCCATAGTTAGGATCTTCAAAGGCTTTGCTTAGTGCTCCACCCATTCCATCAATATTGTGACAGCCTTGGCAGTTGTACTTGTTAGTAATTTTTTTGCCGATCTCTGCGATTTTTTCGTTTGCATCAAGACGCTTCTGACCAAGCAGAGGAATCTTATCTGCAACCTGACCGAGCAATACACCCGTGATCGATTCGATCTCCCAATCTTGTAGGTAGAAGTTAGGCATGCGGTTCAAATCTTTGAACGGCTTAGGCACACCGAGATCCCAGATACTTGGTTGGCGCAAGTGCTGAGTGATCCAGCCTTGGCGTGTGTGTGGAACTTGTTTTTGCTGACCGAAGCCGAACTGTTCAACTGGCTTAGATCCTACTTTGGTAAGTTCTGGGCCAATTGGCGGGAGATCGTTACTGAAGCCATTGATGTTGTGGCATGAGTAGCAACCGTATTTACCAATCGAGCGACGTCCGAGCTCTAGAGTTCTTTCTTCGTCAGTCATGTCAACAAGACGAGCTTTTGCTACGTCGATGGTGTCGAATGCTGAGAAGTAGTCGCTCACGAGAATTTCATCACGCAATGTCTTATCGAGGTCAGGGAACTTAAGACCTTCGAATGCCGGATTCTTCTTGCTCAAGAGATAGCTAGCGATGTCGTTAGCTTCTTGATCAGTAAGACGGAAAGAAGGCATCACGGTATCAGGTTGGTAGTGGCTTGGTTTTTTCAACCAAGAGACGAGCCAGTCAGGATTAACTTTTGAACCAAGGCCTGTGAGGTAAGTTCCCTTACGCTCGCCAACCGCGTTCCACTTCTCGTCAATTCCTTCAACCATGTGGCAACCCACACAGCCGATTGTCTCGATAAGCTCCTTGCCCTTCTCTGCGCTACCACCTTTATATGAAGTGAAAGGAGCGTAGGGCTTCGCTTGATGAGTAAGGAAAGTCGTAATCGCATTAACCTCTGTCTGGTTCTTTTTCATGAACTCAGGGGCAGAGTTATTCGCCTGCATGAAGAATGCTGGCATTTTTGATTTCGGGTTAAATGAATGCGGACTCCAAATCCAGTTCTTGATCCATTCAACATTCGTTTTAGCGGTGATCTTCTCAAGAGAAGGACCTGGTTTCTCGAGATGCTCCCAGCCTTCAATCTTGTGGCAGCCGTAACAACCGTAGTTCTCAACGAGCTCGCGCCCTTTGTTGAGTTTGTCGGCCAAAGGCAAACGCTCAACACCTTGGTGACACTTAATACACATACCCTCAGTGTGCTGAAGCGGCAGCATGACCTGAGGAATCTTGTGTGGTTCGTGCCAGTTGTATTTCGCGATCCACTCTTTCTTCTGTTTTTCGTTTTGTGGAATGTGAGCCGGAGCATTGAAATCATTCACACGGTCGCCAACACCACCGTGACATGAAGTACAGCCGAAGTCTTTAATTGGGTGAGCAGAGTTTACGCCCACCGCGAGAGTATCAACTTTCGGGTGCGTCTTATATGGGTTCTGTTGATCTTCATAACCCGCACGATCGATAAACACGTGGCAAGTTGTGCAACGGTCGATCTTTGGCATCTGCTGGAAGTAAAAGTCGTTTGTGGCCGTGAGAATAACGTGCTGACGGATCTTGATTGTAGGATCAAGGAAATCAATGAAAGGTGAGTTGCGGAGAAGCCAAACAGGCGTCATATCCGTTGAGACCATCGCTTGCTCTAGGCGCTCTTTATCACCAACAAGTGACTTGAGTGCTTTCTCAGCGATTGTTTTGCTTTCTTCTATCTTTTTAATCTCGGCGTTGTATCCAGCTTCTTCAGCTGTTTGGGCTTTCAGTTGGTCTTTGCCGGCGATTTCTTTCTTTTTATAGTCATCGAAAATAGCTTTGTATTTTTTGGCTTCATCGAAGTGCTTCGCACTCAAAGCGTGCTCATACTTAAACTGCCAAGCGGCTGCCTGAGAGCCTTGAACACCGTTGTACATGTTCTGAACGTAGATACGTTTCTGAACGTCAGCGATCTTTTCTTGGATCTTACGGATATGTGATTCGTGTTTAGCTAGATCTTTTTCTGCTTGGGCTACCTGAGCCTTGGCATCTTTTAGTTTAGTAGCATCAATCGAGCCTTCAACTTCTTTAACTTTAGCTGCCGTAACTTGCTTCTCGATCTCCATCGCTTTGACTTGAACGGCTTTCCATGGACGGATGTAGTCGTCGAGTACAACCCAAATGGTAGTAAGAAGGAGCAAGACCGACAAAACAGCGAAGACCTTATTTAAGGTCGAGATGTTGTAGGCCATTCCGGGTTCACGTTTCATCTTTCGTTACCTTCGCAAGCTTAATTACAGGTTCAATTCAAATTCAGGCATGGCGATGATGTACTTCAAGGTGAAGAACCAACGCAGGTACATTTTGATCGGCAACAGTGCCATTCCGAGAATCAAAAACATAAGGATGTAGTAGCGGATCATTCCCAAAGAGTTGAGGTACTTTTGGCCCCATGCTTTGCTCAGCCAAGGCCAACGATCAACGAAACGGCTTGGGAAAATGCTCGAGATCCATTTCGGTAGTCCCTTGGTCAGCCACAATGGAATGACGACTAAGTAGGCACCCATGAACAAAATGCCGGCGATTTCGCGAATGAAAATGTTCTTGGGCAAACCCATGCCTAGCATCTTGATCCAGAAGTACTCAGCCAAGTTGACGTTGTTTTCAGCGACTGCTTTGTGAAGATCCCAGTATTCAAACGGCCCGTAGAACGTCCAGTTTGGGCCGCGCAAGAACGTGCCGATCTGAATCAAGAAGATCCACAGTACGATCCAACCATACATGAAGCCAGCGATCGCAAATTTGCGCTCGCTGAATGTGAAGTAGCCGTTACCTTTCGGGTTGGTATCGATGAATGGAAGTGCAATCAAACCCACTACGATGATGCCTGGAAGTACAACCCCAGCCATCCATGGATCGAAGTAAACGAGCATCTCTTGAAGACCCAAGAAGTACCACGGCGCTTTAGCTGGGTTAGGGGCCCAAGTTGGGTTGGCCGGTTCTTCGAGTGGAGCTTTGAAGAAGATCGCCCATGCGATCAAGAATACAGTACAGGCGATTCCTGCGAAAAGTTCAGTGTAAACCAAATTTGGCCAGGCCCAGACTTTCTCGCGATTTTCTGGTGTCCCTTCAAGAGGACCAAGGCCAGCGGCAATGCGCTTGTCGTTTTCTACACCTTTATGAATGGCGTACCACCAGGTACCCAAAACAGCGGCGTTGAGGATGATGATAGGAATGTTATCAGGAAGGCTGATAACAGAGAAGAAAACCGGATCGGCGAGCATCCAACCAAAGATCACCAAAATAGAGATCAATGAGTAGAGACCGAACTTCTTTGAGCCCACAATCTCAGGCTTTTTAATCGTGAAAACGAAAAAAGCTGTGACAGCGGTAAAGGAGTAAACCGGTTCCGTGAGATAATTAATGATTTCCTTAACCATGGTCGTCCTTGATTTCTCTTAAAGAGGAGCGGAAATACCGCCGTCCTTACGCACGCGCCAGAAGTGAACCGCAATCAAGACAGCCACAACTAGAGGAATGAATACGCAATGTAGAATGTAGAAACGCAACAAAGCAGCTTCACCTACGAAACGACCGCCCAACAATTGGAAGCGCACGTCGTTTTTGTCGGAAACCATGACAAAGTCACCAATCTTAGCAAGCGCAGCTCCCGGACCGCCGTGACCCAAGAAAGGAGTCGCTTTCGCCATGTTTGAACCTACGGTAATCGCCCAAATAGCGAGCTGATCCCACGGCAACAAGTAGCCTGTGAACGAAAGAAGAAGAGTGAGAATCAAAAGGATTACACCCACGCCCCAGTTGAATTCACGAGGTGGTTTGTACGAGCCGGTCATGAAGACGCGGAACATGTGAATCCACACAGTGATCACCATCAAGTGGGCGCCCCAACGGTGGAGTTCGCGCATGATGCCGAGAGGAACGTGCTCACGAAGACCGATGATGTCGGTGAATGCGTATTCTGCGGTTGGGCGGTAGTAGAACATCAAGAGAACGCCGGTTACGGTCAAGGCCAGGAAAACGAAGAACGTTAATCCGCCCATGCACCACGTGTAGCCGAGCTGCACGCCTGATTTTTTGAGTTTAATTGGGTGAAGGTGAAGAAACACGTTACCCGCCACAACAGCAGCGCGGTTACGTGCGTTGTTAGGTGGACCATGACGGAAAATCGCTTTCCAGACTTGGGTGTTTGCAACTTTTTCAGCGAGACTTTGCGTATCGGCCATACACGTTTCCTTAACTAATCAGACGTCGATATAAGCACCGTCGTAACCCCATTCGCCCTTCTCATAACGGAAGACTTTGGTTTTATCGACGATGATTTTGCCTTCGGGATTCAGAGATACTTTGTAACGTTCGAGGGGGCGCGGCGCTGGACCTTCGAAGTTAATTCCGTTCGGGTAGTAACCTGAACCGTGGCAAGGGCATTTAAATTTACTTTCAGCAGGCAACCAAGTTGGGATGCAACCGAGGTGAGTGCAGATGTTGCTGAGTGCGACGAACTTGCCGTCTTTTTTGTAAATCCAGACACCGAAACCGTTTTTCCAGCGCTCATCAACACCTTCAGGATATTCGTCTGGAAAACCAGCAACGAAATCCATAGCAGGTTCAAAAACCACGTTTGGATAGAGGTAACGGAATACAAAACTTAGTAAACCTGTGACAGCGGCACCGAAAGTTATCCAGCCGACAGCAAGGAAACTGAAGAACTCACGGCGGTTGAGACTAGTTTTGACTTCTTCACTCATGAGTGAAAACTCCAGGCGAAAAGAATTTAGTTCAACCTAAATTCATTCTAAACAGGGCTTAAAAGGATAGCTCATTATGGGGATAAACTTCTAATTTTTCAAGAGATTTACCAGTTCTCTAGCTCTTGTCGAAACTTGGATGTTGGAATCTTTTTCGACGAGTTCTTCAGCGAGGAAAAGCAGATCTTTTGCGCCTGCTTTCTGAATATGCACCAGAGTGTTCACTTTCAGGGCCTCAACTTGTGCACCGTTTAATTGTCCCGGAGTCACATTGTCATACGTTAAACTCAGGATTTCTTTCAAAACTGGAACGCTTTCTGAGGGATTATAATAAATTAAACCCATGGCCGAGGCATAACGGAGCATGCGTTGCTGCGAAGCAAGATATGGACGAAGCAGCTGGGCACCTCCCTCTTTGCGGTGCGTCGCTATGGTCACGAGGATGGCTTGCTTGAGACCCTCGTCATCTGTTTTGTTCAACAACTCTTCCAAGCGGGCCCATTCGATCGGTGATCCTGCCGGTGAATTCCCTAAGGCCACCACAGCACTGAAACGAACTTGCGAGTCTTCATCGCCCAAAGCTTTGTTGAACAAAGGATACGAAAGAGGATGCTGGAGCGAACTCAAGGCGAGCACAACAAAGTTGCGCGTGCGTGCGTCTACGCTCTGATCATAGACTTGAATCAGATTTTCTATGACCCATGGAACGTCTTCTTTAGGGATGCGCGAAGAAGCCAAATACTTCGACAACTCATAGGCGGCCACCCAACGATTGCCAAAAGTTTTTGAATTAAGTTCGGCCACCAGATCGCGATGATCTTTGCCTGTGGACAACATCTTGGTGACGCCGAAAATAATTAGAGCCCCAATCAAAACAATCGCGATAGGTACTGCGATTCCAGAGAGAGGAGACTTTTCTAAAAGCTTCTTTGGTGCTGGTGAGGTTTTTTCCTCGGACATTTGCGAACCCTTTTTGCTATACACTTTGGGCACAGAATAATGTTCTGGAGACGGTTGGGGAAGGTGAACAATGGCCTATTTGTTACGCGGATTGTTGTTGTTGATGGTTGCAGGCATCGTTTTGACGACAGCACTGGCCCTTCAATGGGTCACATTGCCTCAATCCCACATTCAAACTGCCATCCCCTCATTTATCTTTCTGATTTTTATCCAGGCCTTCGTGATGTTCTACTTCATCGGCGTGGCGCGCTTGGTAGAAAACGTCTGGAACGTACTGCAGTCGGAACAAAATCTTCACGAGCTTTTTGATACTCCACCTGCTGACTTAGAGCCGTACAAAAAACGAGTCGCCCGTTTCGTTCACGAGTCTTCACTCTCAAAACGTCAGACTATCCCCTGGACCATGATGATGTTGGTACTGGGTTCGATCGGGTTTCTCTTGGGTGGGGCCCACGATACAGGGATGGTGGTGAAAACCGTACACTCCGGTGTGATATATGGCTTTATCGCTGCCATGGGGATTGGCTTCTTCCGCCAATGGATTTACCTCGGGAAAAGCCACATTTTGTTGCGTGAGCTTAAGGGCCTATTTGGGATGAGTTCCGACTCAATGTAGTCTAACTCGCTTAAATTACTCACCTTTTAAAACGGCAGATTTTCGCCTTCTCCACCCCATTCCTTATCTCTTGTAGAATAGAGAGATGAAATTTCTCAGTTCCGCCCTTCTCATTCTTTTGTCTGTGTCAGCCAGTGCCCAAAGTACGGGTGAGGGGTTTAGTTACGAAAGTCTTTCTCAGCGATTTGTGACTTCAGTGAAAGAAGCTCAGGTGGATGCTGACTTCCTTCAGATCCAAGAAGTGCAAGACTGTGTTTCTCAAAACCCAGTCAACAATGTTGAGGACAAGGCCAAGATTCAAGAAGCTCAGCAAAAGGCGGCCAACTGCCTTCGTGCGAAGTTTGCAGCCGTTGATGAAGGAAAACTGACTGAGCTCTCCAAAAAACTTGAACTCGATGCCTACGGTGTTGTGAAAGGGAAATCCAATCAAGCGCTTGTCGATTATCTATCAGGTCGCCTTGAGAAGGCGCTTTACGGCTCAGAGGGTGGCAATGTCGTCAGACTTCGTGATCAGAAACTCGTCGATCAAAAAGTCTTTGTTGATATCTACGAAACGCAACTTGGTAAAAACATCTTGTTGGAGATCTCTAACTACTGCTTTAGTCGCCTAGATATCCTCCCTAAACCTAGTGGCAGTCGTCTTAAATCTATCGCTGACTTAAATCCAGCTGATGCAAATATTATTAAGTCCAACGTTGAAACGGAAGGCTTCAAAGATACCGCCTCTGTTGGTACGGCCATCACTGACTCAACCAACATTTATGAAAACATCAAAGATGAGCTCAAGTTAGTCACAAATGGACTTACAGCACAGCAAGCCGCCGATAAACTCAACAATCTATTCATGGTTTGTGTGACTGCAATTCCCAAGATGTGTGAATACTACGAAGACTGCTTATGTCAGTATAAAAAAAGTAAACCACAAGAATTTCCAAACACTCCTGATTGTAATCCAAACGCAGTCTACAAATGTTCTTCAGTACCAACGACACCTCCTGATCGCGGCAGTCATTCATGTCATGTGTCCGCACGTCTTCGAGGCTACCGCACTAATCTGACAGCAGTTAAAGCAACACAAGAACGCTTCAGCCAAGATTACGGAAATGTGGCAGGCACCAGCGTTTACAAAGGAAAAGATCGCTACGATAAGGCCAATGCAGCTCCAAACGAAAGCATTGATGATTTAACTTCAATGACGACAAGTGAAGTTGAGGGAGCCTTAAAAACATCAGAGCTCGCCAATGAGACAGGTGCTATTCCTGACGACTGCGCTGCAAAGCCAGACAATCCAGAGTGTGAAAAATTTTATTACAAAGGCTCTGAAGTTGAAAAGTTTGCTCAATCCTCGGCGGGATTTTCTGCGGCAACTTTACTTGAGTCTGAAAAAATCAATCGCCTCGCCACTAAAGATGAAGAGCTCAAGGCTTACTTAAAAGCTCGCGGATACTTTGATCTCGAAGCCCAAGTGGGAACAGGAAACTCTGCGGATATCGTAGCAGCGGCCAGAAGTCGCTTCGAAGCTGAGCGGGAAGCCACCTTTACTGAGATGACAAACGCTTTTGAGCGTAAGCAATTTACGACGGACTTGACTGCGAACGAGACTGATATACAAAAACAAGCTCGTGCTGAAGAAGTAAAAAAAGAATATCAGAATAAGGGGAAGGAATTTCAGCAACTCCTTCTTTTCAACAACGTCGTATCTAGCTATCTCACACTTAGAAGAGCAGATGACGGTGCGGTGATTGGTAAAAACTTAAAGGCGCTCGAGCGTGAAACAAGAACAGCGGCGAACCAAGAAGGATCGCAAGGCGCGCTCGACTATTTCTCAGACATCAGCACAGGTGAAAAATCTGAGATCAGTGATTCAGATAGCCCCCTCGTCGACATCGGCTTCTTGGATCAGATTTTAGGCAAGACCACACCTGATCCCGAAGAGCCTAGATAGATTTCACCCAGATAAACACGCGATTCTTGCCGGCCGGTGTGGCCTCGCGAGCATTGCTCTCGAAGATCGTGGCATCGCCGAGGCCTGAGACTGTTCCGAGGAAGGCCTTAAGCTGCGAGGACGGCACCAGAAGATTAAAGTAAATCCCACCTGGAATAGACGTCCCTGGTTTCACATTACCCAATGGGGCGACTTTATAGTCCGTCAGCATCGGGAGAATTTTCTCACGCAACTCTCCCGGACTCACCGAAGTCATCAAGACGCGATATGCACGGTTACGGCCGGCACCGACACCAGCATCACGATAGCCGCCCTTCTGGTTCTCTTCGTAGGCCGATGTTTCGGCTTCACCTTCGGCGAAAGCAGGGATCTCTTCTACTGATGTGAGTGCCACTTCATCTGACTCGGGGTCAAAGCGCACATCTTTGATTTCTTCGAAGCTTTTTGCGCCTTCAATGCGTTCGAGTTTGTCGATTTCTTCATTGGAGAATTCAATATTACGCTGGGAACGATCTTCAGCACGATAAAGCATCGTGAGATCGAGACCAAAGAATGTGGGTTCGAGGAGCTTAATACGCTTAACGATATAGCCTTCATACCAAGAGTTCGCTACTCGCAGGCCTGCAATCAATGCCACGGCTACGGCAAGCAGCAGCACCACCTCACGAACAAAGCGCAACTGTTTTCGCCACGAAACCTGGCGTTTCATCCGTGCCCAATCAAAGCGCAACTGATAGAGGTCTTTTTTGAGTTCTTTAAGAATCGCCTGCCACTGTGGGAAAAGTGTGACTTCCAGAGACAGCATCATATCGTCTTCATCACCGTGACGTGGAAGGGCAGTGAAGCCGAAAGTATTCGCCATATCTTTAAAGGTATAACGACGGTTTGGTGACAGAAGATTGCCGACTTCAAAAAGCTCGTTGGCTTCATCTTGTCGATGGGGCCAGATGCTAAGAAAGTAATCTCTTAATATGTGGGCCAACCAACTTTCTTCAATTTTGGCCTGCTGGCAAAACTCATCCAAGCGCAGCCCGGACTCTACAAAGGCAAATATCGTGAAGCGGTCTTGCAACCAAGCCAACCATGAATAGAGAGGGCCCGTTTTAGAAATTTTTTTCGCATAGTCGAGTCGCTCAATAACATAGAGAGCATCATGGCCGCCGCCAAAAATGGCCTGCCAGAACTCTTCAAAAGCATGGCGATGCTTCCCTTCCCACGCCAAACTGGCGAGGTTGAGATTCAACCATTCCCCGAATCTGCTCTCTTGCTGTGTAGTAAGTTCAAACACCAAGGCTTCCTTTACCTGACCAAAACTCTTCAAGGGGGCTAAATAGCTTAATTCTCGAGCCCCAGGACTATGGCCCATTTTTGCCTGCTAGAGCCCAATGAGCACCGTCCCCTATGATAGTACAAGATGCCGCAAAAGGCATGAGCTCAAAGAGGTTAACGATGTCGGAAAATATGTCGATTCCTAAATTCAATAATAGCAAAGAGGCCATCAATAGACGCCAAGCAATGGAATTGCGTCGTCTTGAAGAGACCAATCAAAAGCAATTATTGAAAACCAAAGAGCACACTGAGACGCAAACGGCGCGTATCGAAAAAGACTTCGAAGTTCAAGTGAGCGCCGATAAGTCTGAATACGATAAAAAGCTCACTGAGATGCGCCAGAAATATGCCAAACGGCTGGCCGAAGAGAACTCAAAATTTGAAGCCTCAATTCAAGATCTCAAGCAAGCACAAGAAGGGCGTATGGCCGAGCTTCGCAGCAACCAAGAGCGCGAAGTGAACCGCACGCTAGACGACCACAAAGAATATATGGAACGCGCGAAACAGCGCTTTGAAGAGCAGAAAAATAAATACGAAGCTTGATTCTCTTGAAGGAGTGACAGGATGTCGCAAACGCCAGAAAACGAAAAGACCGGTATCTACATCAACGGCCGCCAACAGGTCGTGGATTTGCTCAAGCACATGGAGCAAGGAGATAAGTCACGGTTGCTTCGCAATTTGAAAGGCCGTAACCCTACGCTTGCCAAAGAACTTTCTGAGCAATGTTTTTCTTACGACAATCTCTGGACCCTTGATGACGAAAATCTCTCGAAGATTCTCGCTTCAACCAAGCCAGTTATTCTTGGTCTGGCGTTGAGCCTTTCAAGCATCAAGCACCAGAAGCGTGCTCTTGCGTTGATTCCGCGTGAAAGCGCTCTTAAAGCTTATGAAGTGATGACTAAGGACCTATCAGACAATCGTCGCGAGTGCATGCGTGCTCAAGACAAGATGATGGAACTTGCCATCGATCTCAGTCGCCGCCAAATCGTTCGTTTCTACTAAGCCAACAATTTTTTTAGACGTGTTTCTTCTTCGGGGGCCAACTCTTGGCCTCCTGAGAGTTGCACATGCCCAATACGGTGTTCGGCAATGGCCGAAGCGGTATCAATTGCGCGTTCGCCGAGTGTGGCCAAGAGGCCGCTGATCCAGGCAGGAGCGGAGCTAAGGGTTCTTTTGATTTCGTTGGCATCAATTTCCACAATCTCAGATTCTTCCATAACAATAGCGGAATAACCGTGATCGTTTCCACTGAGCACAGCTTCTTCACCTATGATCTTCTGATCGCTTCCCCACATCACCGGAACAAGGCGCTCCTTTGAGCGTTTTAGACACAGAATGCCGCCGGATTTAACGATGATGAGGTGGCTTGGGCTTTGACCCTCTTTAAAGAGAATTTCGTCTTTTTGAACTACGCGCACATTATCATTAAGCGAGATATTCATGAGGCACCTTCCCTTCTAAGAATGTTCCATATCTTAAACCATATGTCGAAATCACCACGGTCTCAACCTTTAGACGCTGCAACAGATGGCTGGTCAGCATTAAACCGCCACGAATGGCTTCCGAACGCTTGCCCAAGAAAGGAAACTCCTGCACGAACTGGACAGGTTCCCAAAGTCCGCAACGCTGATAGAGCCCTTGGATGTCTGTCGTCTTGAGTTGCATGCCGTGAACTTCATCTTCAACGAAGTCCTTGTTCCCAAGGTGCATATTCCCCAAAGAAGTCAGGGTGCCTGCCACACAGTGTAGAACTTTCGTGGCGTAGCTATCGAGAGCATTCGAGTTGTCGGAGAACACTTTCGCGAGCGAGGTATCAAATGATCCGTCTTTAAGCCAGTCCGTCGCACGAACTGCACCCACCTTAAGGCTTATCGAGTCGATGATCTTAAGTGAGCGTGTATCAACACGAATGAATTCAGTGGAGGCCCCACCAATATCCATCACCACGACTTCATTATCTGAGAAATTTGTATTGAACAGAATGCCCTTGGTCGTCAGGGCCGCTTCGCCTTGGCCGGTGATAATTTTCACCGTTATCCCCAATTCTTGCAGGACACGTTGATAAAAGGCAGGGGCATTTTTGGCAACTCGCGACGCCTCTGTGGCCGTGGCAATGATCTTCTCGGGCAGAAGGCCATGCTGACGGCATACGTCGGCGTATTTTTTGAGTGCACTGAATGTCTCTTCCAAGGGACCGTCTGCGAACACACCACTCTTATCCAGGCCTTTGCCAAGACCGGTAACTTCAGAAAGTTTCGCCAACTCTTTAAAGGGAGCGACTTCTGCCAAAAGCAGAAGAACGGAATTGGAACCAATGTCGATGCTGGCGCGGATCTCTTTCATGGGTTTCTCTGAAACACTTTAAGACGTTCGATATCAGGACGATTCACAAGTCCACGCTCACAAATAATTCCTGTGATGAGTGATGATGGCGTGACATCAAAACTAGGATTCAAAGCGCGACCTTCTGGAGGGGCCACTCGATGATTCTTATAAGACAAAATTTCATCTTCGTGGCGCAATTCGATCTCAATGCTTGATCCATCTTTCATACTAAAATCGAATGAACTCAAAGGCGCCACCACGTAGAAAGGTACGCCGTAGTGCTTTGCGACGATCGCCAAAGTGGCCGTGCCGACTTTGTTAGCGGTATCGCCATTCGCCGCAATACGATCGGCACCGACAAAGATGGCGTCGACTTTTTGATGAGAGAGAACATAGCTAGCGGCTCCCTCCACTACGATCTTGTAGGGAATGCCCTCCTTGCCGAGCTCATAGGCCGTGAGGCGAGAACCTTGCATATACGGACGAGTTTCGTCGGCGTAAACCATTTCTACACGCTTATGCGAATGGGCGTGGGAGATTACACCTAAGGCCGTGCCCAAAGTGCCACAGGCCAGAAAGCCCGTATTACAATGGGTCATCAATGTGAGAGCACGATTTCCATACATCTCAGTGAGTTCTGCCAGAGCAGCTTCAGCCATTTTTGTGTTGTTGGTAATTGAAGCATCGATCTGAGCATTACCGTCACTCACCACGAATTCATAGACACTTTGAATTTGAGAACCGACAGGAAACTTATTTTCTACCAGCTTAAGAACACGATCTATTTCAAACATTAAGTTCACAGCTGTAGGACGAGCGCCCTTTAAATAAGTCGCCGCTTTTTGAAATGCTTGCAATGAATAAGAGCTTTGACCTTTCAACCAAAGTGCCAGGCCATAGATCGCTGTGAAGCCAATGCAGGGGGCACCGCGAACGACCATATCTCTGATGGCATCATGGGCTTCTTCTATTGTCTTGATCGTCAGCATTTTCTCTTCAGCAGGCAGCAAGCGCTGATCAAGCAAAAGCATTTCGTTATTTTTCCAAACAATAGGTGCTGGGACTTTCGAAGACATGCAAAACCTCAATTCAATTCGATTAAATGCTCAACCGGCTTACGTTTACCTGTTTTTTGCAAAATGCGGAGTTTACAGCGTATTGGAGAATTGGCCCATTCACCAGTGATAGTCCATTCCTGACCGGCAGCACGTGCCTGCCAGCGACTGATACGATAGTCAGGTGCTTCGAAAACCATCTCGACTTGGTGAACGAAGTTGTCTTTAAAAAGTGCAGCAAGTTCTGCTCTCTCACTCACTAAAGCTTTGCAACTTGAGCGAGAGAGAAGAGGAAGAACTCCACCTTTCCAGGCCAACTTGAGACTGAGTGTTCCCGAAGGCTTTGACCAAATCGTCCCGCTGTAAGCATGGCCTGGTACGAGGAACAGCTCTTTTCCTGTTGCCGTAAACAGTGGGTCTAAAGGCATTGATTCAAATGTTGAAGTCCACTCCGCTTTATCTCCGCCCATGTGAGGATAGATCAAGCCCATAACTGGCAAATCAGTGCGCGGCTTAAATTGGGTCACCTTTATATGCATGGGATGACGCTCAAGAATGTAGGGCGTAAAGCCACTCGTATTAACCGTCAGACGTTGCCAAGGAAGCCACCACATTAAATCCCAGACTTCGTTGTGGGGCGCATACCAAGCGAGCACATTGTGAGGAGAAACAAACAAAGCTGGTGACCAAGTTAAATCGGAGGCACTCTTAGTGTGCGAATATGAAAGCCATGGATTGCCGCCAATCGACAAATTTCCATCAGCGTTGCCAGAGTTTCTTACAACTAAATTGATACTAAGAGGTTGCTCACCTTCGCCGGCCACACCGACGACACGGGCACTATTTTTGGTGCGCAAAGAAATACTATAATCGCGGACTTCTTTGTTCTTGCTGAGCTTGAACTCACCCAAGATCGCAGCTGATTGATAGGGGCCATTGCCTTTATGAAGCTGGGTGAATGGCAGTAGATCTAATAAAAGCTCATGCGAAAGGGCAAATTTGGGAACGTTGAGCTTGAACTGCTCTGGCGTCCATTCTAGATCACCAACAAGTGCGACCCATTCGTCTTTTGCTGAGAGAGTGGTGAAGAGACCCATTCGTGGATGAAAAAAGCCCTTCCCTTCTACAGCGAAGTCTCCAGTGCGAATGCGATTGCCACGCTGGACCTGCAAGCGAGTTCTCAAGTAGTAGTGAAGATCCACTTTTTGACGAGAGAAACGATATTCGCCTAAGGCCTTTGTTTCACCGCTTAAAATTGCGCCACCAAGTGTTTTCTCCCAAGGGAAAACCACTTCGAAAGCCGTTGGTTTCTTAGGATCAACATTCAAGAGATAGAGCTTATCGAGTGCGACCTCTTTGTCTCCCCAAGGTCCTTTGACTCGGCTGAGGCGCAGATTAAACGTCGACTCCATGAGGTGACTCGGAATTGAAACCTGCTGGGCACGATCTGATTTTCGATGATCTAAGAACATCTCAATTTCTTTGAGCATGCGCGCCCAATCCGTGACAGCGACATCAGTGACAGCAATATTTATTCTTACGGGGTTATGCGAGAAGAAAATAGTCCACGGAAGTCTGACTTCCGCATTTTTGGCGAGAAGAATTTTTGTACCATCAGCGGCGACAGCTTCGATGCCTTCGATCATGACACGGAAATCTGCTCCATATGATGGCTTTACTTTTTTGAAACGTAGCGCCCAGGGAATCTCAAGCTCTTGCGCCACTTTGTTCGCATGCACCGTCATGTTTTCTGAATTCAGATTTCTTCCCACCTTCCACCAAATGAAAAGCGAGACACATCCAATAAGAATCCACACAGAGACTAAGAACAGAACAATTCTTTTCATGGATCCCTTTAAAGCCGCTGCAACGGAGCGAATTTGACCATAAAGCGCTTTCTCACGCCGTCTTTGAATTTAATTACTATCTTCTCGTCTTGGCCTGCGCCCTCACTCTCCATCACAAGCCCTTCACCATAAAGAGCATGAAGAACTTTAGCACCTGAAGGATATTGGGACGAGGTCCGTGGTGGAGGGGTCACAGCTCGCTGCTGGTAACTACGCTCAACATTAAACACATTGTCGTCGTAATCAGGGTGCTCTTGCACATCATCGAAGTTGCGTTCACGAGGCATGCCTTTAGGGCCTGTCCCTTGGAATGTCCACTCCACGTGAGTTTTTGGAATCTCGTTAATAAATTGGCTGGGGCCATTGAACTTGAGGCTTCCCCACAGCATACGACCTTGAGCAAACGTAATGGTCAATCCTTTCATTGCGCGAGTCATCGCCACATAGAACAGACGACGCTCTTCCTCAATAGCCGAACCGCCACGCTCAATACTCTTGAATGAGGGGAAAAGATTTTCTTCAGCTCCCGTGACGAACACATGTTCGTATTCAAGACCTTTAGAACCGTGGGCCGTCATCATGGCCACTGTTTCTGAATGGTCTACTTCCGCTTCAGAATCAAGGGTGATGGTTTCAAGAAAGCCAGTTAGTCCTGGTGTCTCTTGATTCGACTCGTATTGTTTTAGTGCCGTGGATAATTCCTGTAAGTTCTCGAGGCGTGCGGCTCCTTCATGGGAGCGATCGGCCTTGAGGGCTTCCAGATAACCAGATTCATGAAGAAGCTTATCGTAAGAGTAGGATGGCAACGGCTCAGGGCCATTCTCAAGGGCTTGTACTTCTTGAATGAGACCGACGAGGCCTCCAAGACTACTCATCACTTTAGCTGAGAGACCGACATGGCGATACTCAGATGGATTCTCTACCACGCGCTCGACCAGCTCATACAAGGAGACATTAAGCTGCACAGCCTGATCTTCTAGTTTGCGCAAGCTTGTCGCGCCGATACCACGAGCAGGTGTATTGATGATACGAGAGAAGGCCAATGAGTCTTTTGGATTCACGACCACGCGCATGTAGCAAAGCATGTCTTTGACCTCTTTGCGGTCATAGAACTTGATGCCAGCGACGATGTGATAAGGGATTCGTTCACGACGAAGCGAATCTTCCAAGGCACGTGACTGACTGTTGTTGCGATAGATAATTGCAATGTCACTGCCGGACGTTCCCCGCTTCACCAATGATTTAATTTCGCTGGCGATATAGTCGCCTTCCACCTTCTCATCACGGCACTCTACAATCTTGATCGGATCGCCCTCAGGATTATCAGTCCAGAGTTCTTTGCCTTTACGTTCTTGGTTGTAGGAAATGAGGCGAGCGGCAGCATCAATGATTTTTTTAGATGAGCGGTAGTTTTGCTCAAGTTTGATGATGCGAGCTGCGGGAAAGACTTTCTCAAAATCGAGGATGTTGCGAATGTCCGCACCACGCCAAGAATAGATCGACTGGTCTTCATCTCCGACAACGCATACGTTGCCATGTGATTCACCCAACTGACGGATGAGTTGGAACTGAGCACGGTTAGTATCTTGATACTCATCCACCATCACATAGCGAAAGCGGCGTTGATATTTAGCTCTTACATCCGGGTATTTCGCAAAGAGCTCCAAGACACCAGTGATGAGCCCACCAAAGTCGACGGCGTTAGAGCGATGAAGTTCTGCCTGATAGTCGAGGAACAAATCCCACAGGCGTGGATCATCAGCAAGAAGCTGGGCTTCTTGATCAAGGCCCGCGCCTGAATACCATCCAAGATTTTTTACGTTATCAACATAGTAAGACAGTGTGTTGGGAGCGATATCTTTTTGACTTATCCCCAAGCGACCTAAAACCGTTTTGCATACGGAGTTCGTTTCACCGTCATCAAAGATTGTGAAATTTTTTGAGAGCCCTAAGTGAGCCGCTTCTGCGCGCAACAAGCGTGAGCAAAATGAGTGAAAGGTTGTGACTTGAAAAGTACCGATGTCATGGGTGGTGACTTGGCCTAAACGCTCGCGCATTTCACGGGCAGCTTTATTAGAAAACGTCACTGCGAGAATTTGGTAAGGGCCAACACCCTTCTCATCCAACAAATACTGAATGCGAGTAATGAGAGTTCGAGTCTTTCCAGAGCCCGCGCCAGCTAGAATCATCACCGGGCCTTCTGAGGCTCGAACTGCTTCTTGTTGAGCTGGATTGAGGTGACTCAGTTCCATGTTTACTCTACCGTCACACTCTTAGCGAGGTTACGAGGCTTATCAATATCGGTACCTTTGAGTTTAGCGATATGGTAGCTCAAGAGCTGCAGCACGACGTTCACCATAACCGGGGCTAAGTTTGGTAGACCGGTGAAGTCGAGCTCGTAATACATATCAGCGACTTCACGTAATTCTGGATGCCCCTTCGGTCCGACCGCGAAAATCAAACCACGACGTGCCTTCACTTCTTCTACGTTCGACAACGCCTTCTCAAAAAGTTCTGGGCCCAACACCGCAATGTTCACCATGTTGTCGTCGATCAGAGCAATAGGTCCGTGTTTCAACTCGCCTGCAGCGTAGCCTTCAGCATGAACGTAAGCGATCTCTTTCAATTTCAAGGCACCTTCAAGAGCGATAGGGAAATAAACCCCGCGGCCAGTAAAGATAAAGCCTTTCTTATGGTAAAGCTTTTCGGCAATCTCACGAATCGCAGCGGCATCTTCACAGATAGCGGCTACACGGTCTGAGAGTGTTTTGATTTCTTGGTAGACTTCCACTGTCGCAAGCTTACCTGCATAGCCCATGGACATGAGATAACCCGTAAGGACTTGCTGGGTGAATGCTTTCGTACTGGCAACACCAATCTCCATTCCTGCATGAATCAAAAAGTTCTGATCGCAATGACGGTAAAGTGTTGAACCTTTGGTGTTTACGACTGAATAGGTCTGGAGACCTTTCTCATGGCAGAGTTCTTGGCAAGCGAGGGTGTCTGCCGTCTCGCCAGATTGCGAAATGAAAAGACCTACTTCACCTTTTTTAAGTATCGGTTCGCGGTAGCGGAACTCACTGGCGATTTCAACGTTGCAACGGATGTTATTGAAACGCTCAAAGAAGTTTTTGATAACAAGACCAGCGTGCCAAGCAGTGCCACAAGCAGTGATATGGAAAAATTCTGGCGCTTGGCCCTTGAGGTTAGTGTAGGTGCTCTGACCTTCACCCTTAATCGCCCAGGCGGCGAGCTTCTCCATCAAAGCCGGCTGCTCATGAATTTCCTTGAGCATGAAGTGCTCGTAGTGACCCTTAGAAGTCGCATCCATACTCATGGCATTCTTCTGAGCAGTGAAACGCGTTGAAGGGGTGAGATCTAATTCAAAGAAATCCATTGAAGCCGTATTGCCCTTCACGCTTCCACAACCGATGACACCGTCTTGCGGGAAGAAAATTTCTGGAGCGTAGCCAATCAGTGCGAATGGATCTGAAGAAACAAAAGATTCACCTGTCACAGGATTGAGTCCGCAAACTAAAGGCGCAGAACGTTTCACACAAAAGAGGCGATCAGTTGATTTCTCCATGGCAACAAAGGCGGAGTTACCTTGAATCGTTTGAAAAGCCTTACTCATGGCCTTCATTGTATCGCCAGTCTCTTTGGCAAACTTTGTCAGCAACACCAAGAAAACTTCTGAGTCGGTTTGCGACTTGAA
>JBEIPE010000063.1:0-11194 GCA_040377215.1 Halobacteriovoraceae bacterium | reverse complement strand
GGCGAATACCCAATTGCATCACTGCAAAGGCGTCGGCTTCATGCTCCTGACGACGATAATTTCTAAACAACCAAGACACAATCAAGATGTAACTGCCAACAAGTGTGACCAAAAGTGAGCCACCGAAAACGAGCGCACTGGTCGCCGGGTCATCACTAAAAGCGAGTGTAAGCACCATGCTGGCTGCAAGCGAGGTGACAAGTGACACCACCAACCCCATCAGCAAAGCAAAGGCATACGTGATTCGTTTCAACATATGGCCATTCGCCATATGGCCGAGCTCATGACAGATCACCGCATCGAGCTCGTCTTTGGTGAGAAGGTCACGCAAGCTGCGACCAATGAACATTGTTTGGTTAGAGAAACCAAACCACTTAAAACCAACGACGAAGGCGTTGTTAAAATCTGGAATATCAATCCAGCGCAACCGGACGTCTTGCCAACCGATTTGGCGGAGTCGGTTACGAATGAGTTCCAGATGTTCTTTTTCTTCTACAGCACTGTTCGGAATCATCTTCAACATGAACATGACTGAGAACACGATGGTGAAAAGGGAGAGCACTGTAATGCGCCCAATAGTGAAAACCAAGACCTCAACCGCATCAATACGGCCAACTGGCGGATCAATCAAAGTGGCATTAAGAATTTGGAAAATAAAAAATGGCGCGAGCAACGCACACGTCAGGCGAACGTAAGCAAGCGCGGAGCGCAGAAACCCTTCAAGAGAAACCGCGGCAAGCTTTTTGTGCCACGGATAAAGCAGTTTCATCTGAAAGGCGTAGGTAGCAAAAATTGACCCCATACCGAAGACGACGAACTGCAACCAGGAAGACAACGAATGAGGAACCAACATCGCCACCGCCAAACAAGCTGCGAAATGGCAGATGTAGAGCGCACCAAAAGGCTTGCTCACCAAACGGTGAAATTGATCTAAGCTTAAGGGTTGGGCATGTTCGCCTTGATAAGGACGCAGCAAGACCCAGTTCCACCACAACGTGTACGCCGTGTAGATAAAAAGGCTGAGTATAAAAATGGCGAAAAAGGCTAACAAGAAAACCCCCGCTGCTAAGGGTCTTTTCGGTCGGAAATCCCTCGGGCCATAATGTCCGTCTTCTCAAATCAGGATGGGCAAAATGAGCAACACAACAATGAAACTTCATGACTTTTTCCAGGCCCATAAGGCCCTCAAGCCAGGTGAGATCATTCTTGATGTGCGCAATCCCGACGAATTTGCTCAGGGTCATATTCCCGGAGCCAAGAACATTCCTCTACCCGAGCTCCCGCAACGTCACGGTGAACTTAAGAGCTATCAACGCATTTACATCCACTGCAAGCGTGGTGGGCGTGCCAAGACGGCGCTAGGAGTGCTCGAGGGCGCAGGTCTTAACAATCTTGTGTGTATCGATGATGCAGGTATGGATTTGTGGATGGAGTCTGGTTATCCGGTTCAGCACTAGAAACAGGAACGCTCGCGATGAATGAAAACCATCGTCTCATGAGTAAGTCCTAAAGAGACTTTGCCCATCAGGGCCCTCACACGAACGGGTATTTTGAAGTCAGTTGGGCCCGTGCAATTATAACCGGCCAATCGATTGGCCACCAAACTATCTGTCCATGGAAGCAACTGCTCTTGAAGAGCATTCCCATCGTAGTCTTCCATCGCTCTCAGTCGGCAGTCTTTGCGACAAGAATTCAGTGACTCTGGCTTGTAGTCACCGTAATAATTCGTTTTGAATTTTCCAAGAGGAAATGGATCCACTTGCCGTGATGCGGTTAGTGGTGTGACAGCAAAAACTTCGCAATTACACGTTGTGGCCCAAGCAGGCACGGCCGTTAAAAGAGTAGAGAGAAGTAACCATTTCATGCTCTCCTTATCGGAGGGCCGTCAGGCTACTTTAACTCGTACCAATTTGCTCCAGTACCCATGTCGACTTTAAGAGGGACACGCAGAGAAACCGCCGTTTCCATACGATGGCGAACAATTTGTGCCACGATGTCTTTCTCTTCCGGTGGCAGCTCGAGAATTAATTCATCGTGCACCTGCAAAAGAAGACGGGCCTTGAGTTTTTTCTCAGCAATGTCTTTTTGCAAATTGATCATCGCGAGCTTGATTATATCGGCCGCTGTTCCCTGAATTGGACTATTGATCGCAATCCTCTCCGCCATGGCTTTTACTTGGCGGTTTTGTGATTGAATCTCCGGCACGAAACGCTTGCGACCAAAATATGTGATGGCATAGCCTGTGGATTCAGCACTTTCTTTGAGTGAATCGAGGTAGCCCTTCACTCTTCCGAAACGCTGGAAATACAATTTGATGTAATCGCGAGCTTCCACTTGAGAAATTTTCAACGTCTGGGAAAGCCCAAAGGCCCCTTGGCCATACATTAAACCGAAGTTAATCGCCTTCGCGCTGTTACGCTGATCCTTAGTCACTTCGTTGAGCTTGAGACCAAAAACTTCTGCTGCTGTTTGCGCGTGGATGTCTTTGTCGTTAGCAAAAGCATCCAACATCATTGGATCTTCAGTGTAGTGAGCTAAGATACGTAGCTCGACTTGTGAGTAGTCCGCCGACAAAAGCATTTTTCCAGGAGCAGCTACAAAGCCACGACGCAGGCGGCGGCCATTTTCAGTGCGCACCGGAATGTTCTGCAAGTTAGGATTGTCAGACGAGAGTCGCCCTGTGGCCGCATTGCCCGGACGAAAGTGGGTATGCAGACGTCCATCTTTGGCCACCAAACGTGGGAGCGTTTTCACGTAAGTTGAATTGAGTTTTTCTAATTCACGGTACCGAATCAACATCGCTGGAATGGGATTGGTTCCCATCGCAGCGAGTTCTTCTAAAACATCCGCATCTGTCGAATAACCCGTTTTTGTTTTCTTGAGCGCAGGCAACGCCTGCTCCTCGAAGAGCATGGTGGCGACTTGCTTCGGCGATTTTAAATTCACCGCATGACCAGCGAGCGCTTCCACTTCTTTTTCGATAGATTGCGTTTCCGTGGCGAATTCTTTTTCGAGCGTGGCATAGAACGGAACATCTAATGAAATACCCTCAAGCTCCATGCGAGCGAGGACTTTCAAAAGTGGGAGATCAAGCTCACGATAAGGGCGCTCCACATCCAGTTCACGTAACTTCGCGAGAAGTTTTTCCACCGCGAGTTCAATCACGCGCACATGGGCGACGAGCGCTTCTGGATTGATATTCTGCTCAAGCAAATCGCCTTGATTTTCAGAAACAAGATCAGGCAGTCCTTCATTGGTGTATTCACGAGAAAGTGTATCGAGATCGTGACGGCCTTCAGGCGAAAGTACGAAGCACATCTGCGCCAAGTCTTCACCTTCACCGAGCTCATGGCCATGGCGAAGCAGACGTAACCAGAGAGGTTTTAAATCCCAGGCCACTAAAGGGCGCTGGGCTTGGGCCAATTGCTGCCAGAGCGCTTTCTCGTCGGGCTGCGACCAGACGGCGCGAGCTTTACTGTGAGAGAGTGCGATGGATGTTGTCGCTGCGAAGGGATCGAGTTCATCTTGAAAAACCGCAAAGGCATGAAGATCGCCTGTCGTTTCTTTGAGGAATTTTTCTAAGCTCGCCGCACTGTCGAGCAAACGTAGTGGGAGCTTATCACTTGTGACTTCAACCTTCTTCTCAACTTGCGCACTCGAAGGCTCCACCGGACCAATCTTCGCCAAAAAACTACGAAAGCCCAGGCGATCCAAGTACGTCGCGAGCTCAGCATCCGCCTTGAAATTGAACGCCAGATCATTCGCACGATACGGAAGTTCGAGATCAACTTTGATCGTGGCCAAGCGTTTTGAGAGGCGCGCGAGATCAGCGTGCTCCTTGAGTGATGATTGAGTTTTCTTCGCTTTCACTTCATCGGCGCGCTCAAGGCAAGCTTCCAGCGTTCCAAATTCTTTCAGCAAAGCCGAGGCGCCCTTCGGGCCGATCCCAGGCACACCCGGGATGTTGTCTGAAGAATCGCCGATCAAAGAGAGATAATCCACGATCTGATGAGGCGGCACGCCCATCTTGTCTTCCACGTCTTGTGGCCCGTAGGTTTTTTCTTTCATGGTATCGAGCATCTTCACGTGCTCGTTCACAAACTGCATAAGATCTTTATCACCCGAGGCAATCAAGATTTCATCGAAGTCATTTTGAAACTTGGTCACCACTGTGCCGATGATGTCGTCGGCCTCAAAGCCGGGCATAGCGATACATGGCAGATGTAATTTCTCGAGCAACGTATCGATCAAGGCAAACTGCGGAAGCAAATCATCGGGTGGATCACTTCGGTTGGCCTTGTAGTCTGAGTAAATCTCTGAACGAAATGACGGACCTTTCGTGTCGCGCGCGCAAACGACATGCGTTGGCTTCATATCGGTGATGAGGCGATGAAACATGTTCATCACACCGTAGACGGCATTCACCGGTGTGCCGTCAGGAGCGTTCAGCGGACGAATGGCAAAAAAAGCGCGGAAGATGAAATTGCTCACATCGATAACGATCAGACGACGCATGGAGTTCCTTAATTACGAGCTTCAAAAGCAGCACGACGGCGAACATCGAGCGCTTGCGGATCATTGCCCACGACAGTGGTGTCCGCCATCACATCACCGAGGCGGTGAGCTGAATCAAGCTTGAACAAAAAATAGAGTTCGAGAAAACCTAAAGGCAGGGAGAGCATTGCACACAGCAACCATCCCCAGAACGGCACTAAAGCGAACACCAAGGGTAACAAGAAAGGGAGATTGCGAATGAAGGACTGCCGCATTCCACAAGGATGGCCATCTTCCAGTGAAACCACCCGAAAGCCGATGAAGCGTTTACCGAGTGATTGGCCATCAAACAGCGAATCTGAAACGGCGAGGTAGCCTATCGCCACCGCCAAACCCCATGGGTAAGCGATGAACGAAGCCACGACGACCAGTCCTAAGTCGATACCTTTTGCGAGTAGTCGAGCAAGTCGGGCGCGTTGAGGGCCTACGCTGAGAAGATATTTACGGTCCATGGGCCCATCATACCGGACCGTTCATGTGTTTTCCAAGTGCTTGCCTTGCCGGAAACACGGTATTCAGCTAGAGTTTGTGAGTGATTATAATGTGGCGCCGCAATGAGTGTGCGCCCTCATAGGAGAAGTTTATGGCCAACCTGAAAAGCGTCACCAACGATACATTCGAGCAAGAAGTCATGAAAGCGAACACAGCGGTTCTCGTGGACTTCTGGGCCGAGTGGTGTGGTCCTTGCCGCGCTTTGGGCCCGGTTTTGGAAGAAGTGGCCGCAGAAAACAGCGGTAAAGTCCAAATCGTAAAGGTCAACGTCGACGAAGCTCCAGAGCTCGCCAACCGTTTCGGCATTCGCGGTATTCCAACAATGATCCTCTTCAAGGGCGGCGAAGTGAAAAGCACCTTGATGGGCAACCAGCCTAAAGCTGAGATCGTTAAACAAATCAACTCGATCGCTTAATGGACTTTATCAAAGAAGCGCATCAAGAAGCTCGTCGTACACTTGATGCTTTCTTTGGTGACGAGGCCCAGATTGCCCTGGTTAAACAGGGCATCGATACCTTCGTTAAATCATTCCAAAATGGCGGGCACGTATTCAGCTGCGGAAATGGCGGCTCAATGTGTGACTCACTTCACTTCGCGGAAGAACTCACTGGCCGCTACCGTAAAAACCGTCGCCCTCTCCCGGCCACAGGAATCAGCGAAGCTGGCCACATTACCTGCATCGCCAATGACTTCGGTTTTGAGCACATCTTCTCGCGCTTTGTAGAAGCCTGGGGTGGCAAGAACGATGTCCTCCTCGCGATTTCAACTAGTGGCAACTCCCCTAACGTCATTATGGCCGTCGAAACCGCCAAGGCCAAAGGCATGAAAGTTGTCGCTCTCCTGGGTAAGGACGGCGGCAAGCTCAAGAGTATGGTGGACGTCCCCCTGATCATCCCTTGTGCTATTACGGACCGGATTCAAGAGGTCCACATCAAGATCATCCATATCTTCATTGAAGGCATCGAAAGACAGCTCTTCCCTGAAAACTACGCGTAAATCTTACAGGTTTTGCTCTCCCCCTCCAGATTTGTGTTACCTAAACGATGAATTTATTCATCTGAGAGGTATTTCATGCGCGGCTTACTCGCCCTAACCTTCATGCTGTGTGCTTTCCAAGCACTTGCTGGAGAGACAGTCACTAACGTTGTGACGGTCGTTGACTCCCTTAAATCTAAGCGTCTTTTGGTGCTTTCATCGGTTGATGGCCGTGTCTACAAAGCCGACTCAACTAAAGAGATGAAAACCTACCTCGAAAGCCTGCGCGGTCGCACAGTAAGCATCAACTTCACGGAAGTGAACGGCGAGGCCTTCATCAATTCGATTAAACCCGACGATGCTCGCGGGGAAGACGTCGACTTCTTTACTCGTAACGAACGCCGTGAACTCGCGCCGACTGATGTTGGCGGCATGGATCAGGTTCAGCGTCTCTTTGGCTTACAGAACGATGGCGATAAATCACGTTCACAGTGCTTTAAACGCGCACATATGTGGGCCTACGATATGTGGGTTCGCGAAGGCATCATCGGTCAGAAAATCTTTATCTTCTACAGCAAGCGCTACATCCAGCTTGAAGAGTTTGACTGGTGGTTCCACGTCGCTCCCGTGGTTACCTCTGGTGGCGTAGAATACGCGATGGATAAGACGTTCTTGGATAAGCCTGTGACCATTCCTGAATGGAAGCAGAAGTTCATGAAAGCCAGCGTAACGTGCGACACAATTACTCACTACGAGCAGTACGAAAGCCGTCCATGGAATCGTTTGTGTTTCCTCATGAAAACTCCTATGTGGTACTTCCGTCCGGCCGATATCCGTGCACGTGACTACGATGGTATCGAGAAAAATAACTGGGCCATCATGGAACTCCAAGATGCTCGTCGTGCCTTTAAAGATGCAGAAGAAAAATACGAAGCGCTTGATACTGGTAAGCGCACCGTGACCCATTAGGAGCTGACATGAAAACGCTACTTATTACTCTCTTACTCGCTTCTGTCGCTCACGCTCATGAGATCAAAGGAACTTTGATCCTCAAAGGCACAGCAAAAACCAAAATCATGGTTGATGGCATTGAGACCAAGTGCAATGTGAAGGTCGACGAAGTGAAGAACACATTGACCGAAGACAGCTTTAAGAACCCTGCTTACCGCGTTTGGACAAAAGTTGAGTTGAGCGGTAAGGCCGGCGAAGTCAAAATTGAACACAAAGCCGACCTTCGTTTTACCAATCTTCATACTGACGGCGCCGGAACTAAGGTGAGCGACGAGAGCTACATTGGCGAAACCGAAAAGCGCGCAATGATGAAGATCGACGAGAAAGGCCGCATCCGCACTGTGGTTTTCCCTGTCGGGGCAAAATTGATTACCTGCAGTTTCTAATATCCGAGCGTGGCGCTCTCAATTGAGGGCGTCACTTTCGCGGCTTTCCTCTTGTTTCTCCTCAAAAACCCTTCATAATTAAAGCATCAGCTCAACGATGTCTTCCCAAGGAAGGGTTTAATGTCATTCATTCAAGCAACAATTGACTTCATGGTAGATGGCGGCATTTTCATGTTCGTTATCCTTTTTGTTTTCGCCTTCGCTGTTGCGGTGTTGGTCGAACGCATGAAGAAACTCCGTAGCATGGACGTAGATGGTCCATCGTTCATGAACGAACTCCAGCGCTACATTCTTTCGAATGATATCCAAGGTGCCATTCGCGTGTGCTCGGGCTCTCAGGCCGCACTTCCACGTGTATTGAAAAGTGGCTTGAAGCGCGCAAGCCAATCTCCGGAGCAAATTCAAAACGCCATCGATGCAACGGCTCTAGAAATCATTCCAAAGCTTGAGCAGCGTTTGCCGTATCTTTCACTCTGCGCCAACCTCTCAACACTCTTCGGTCTCTTGGGTACCATCCAAGGTTTGATTCAATCCTTCGCCGGTCTCTCAGCTGCCGACCCTACTCAGAAAGCCGAAATCCTTTCTGCTGGTTTGGCCGTAGCGATGTACACCACGGCACTTGGCCTTGGCTCTGCGATCATCATCATGGTTTTCCACGCCATTCTTTCTGCTAAAGCAGAGAAAATCGTCGGTGAAATTGATGAGTTTTCAGTAAAGCTCTCGGATCTCCTCGGTACTAAAAAAGTCGACGACTAAGGCCCGCCCATGATTCGAGTCCCTACAGCCCGACGGCGCAGGAAGCCCATCGAGAAGTTGAACCTCACACCTATTATGGATGCGGTGTTCATCATTATCTTCTTCCTCCTTTCATCAGTGAACTTCGTCAAAATCATGGAGATCGGCTCTGATGTGCCAATCATCTCTGAGACCGAACTTCTGCCAGAGGATAAAAATCCTTTAGCACTACAGGTTATTGTGAAAGAAAACGAAATCGAGCTTCAGCGTGGGATTAATCCTCAACTTGTCGCAAAGTTTCAGCGTACAGGCGAAGGTCAGTACGATCTCGCTGCCCTTCACGAGAAGCTTGTGCAGCTCAAACGTGAAAAGAGCACTGAAGAAAGCATTATCATCACGCCCGATTGGGATATCGCTTACGAAGAGCTCGTGAAAATTATGGATAGTGTTCGCCTGCTCGAGAAAACGGACGAAGCCATCTTTAAGAAAGACAAAGAAGGCATGGACGTAAAAGTAGAAACACTCTTCTCTAAGATCCTCTTCTCTAACCTGATGAGCTAAAGATGGCACGTTCTGGAAGTTCTCGATTCGTAAGTCGTAGAAAGAAAATTGGTGTCATTGACGTCGATATGACTTCTCTACTCGATATTCTTACTATCCTCTTGGCGTTCCTTATTCATAACTTCGATGCCACTCGCGCGCTTATTAATGTCCCTGACGGCATCGCACTTCCTCACTCGAAGTCGAGCAGCCTTAATACCCAGGGTGTTAACATCCAGGTGTCTGTCGATAAAATCTTCGTGGACGATAAAGAAGTGCTCAACAGCGAGATGATGCCGGATAAGATTTACGATCAGGACGGCCGTCGAATTGTGTCTCTCTACAACGAGCTCGTCGCCGTTAAAGAACGCATTAAACAAACAGAAAAAGCCTCACCAGACGCGGTTAAGTTCTCTGGTATTGCTAACCTTGTTTTGGATAAAACCCTAAAGTACTCTTACGTTCGTCGCATCATGTACACCTGCGCTGAAGCCGGCTTCAAAGAGTACAAATTCGTCGTACGTCAGCTCGAGGAATGAGCGATTCCCTTCTCGATGAATTGATCGAGCTTGAGACCGCACTTCACAAACAATCCATTAGAAATGATCGCACACGGCTCGAAGAACTCCTTCATGGAGACTTCTTCGAGTTTGGTTCTTCGGGCAAAGTTTGGTCAAGAAGCGAGACCATCGAAGCCCTCACGGCCGAGGCACAAGATGCTGACATCAAGAGTACGCACTACAAGCTCCGTCGGCTAGCCGACGGTGTGGCCCAGCTCACCTACACGTCAAAGCGTGCAGATGGTGGCCAAGCGCTACGAAGTTCGCTTTGGAAATTAGATCAGGGTGTTTGGAAGATGATTTTCCATCAAGGAACCAAGACCCATTTCTGAGTCTTGGTCTCTCAAACTAGATTCTCTTAGGATAGAAGTTCATCGGCTGCTTCACTTCAACAGTACCGCCGCCCATTGGCTCAGGGAACTGAATGCCACGAAGGACATCAACAACACAGCGACGGACTGGCGCTGGCAATCCGCGAGCATCATCCACACCGGCTTGCGCCACGTGCCCTGAAGCTCCGATAACAAAGTTCAGCTTGATCACGCCTTGCACTTCCGTGCCGGCACGCTCGAGTTCTGATTGGTAGCAAAAGCGGAACTTAGGAAGGTTATCCATCAAAATACGGCGAATGATGTCCGGATCCATTGAACCCAGAACCACCGTCTCTGCAGGAATACCGGCCGTATAGACCGTAGTTTTGGCCGAAAGACCTTCTGCACCTTTTGAAGTTGTTCCAATCACACCGTTAGCGACACCAGTCAGAGATCCCATGCTATTCGTTACGGCTGCTCGCTGGAGTGATCCCGACCCTTGACCAGTTGCCACGCCATCACCGAATGAGTTGTCACCACCAAAGCCGGTAGCGCCTGTTTTGACACCATCAACTTTAGAAAGTGTCCCGCCCTTAGCAACCAATGAACTTACCGTGCTTGAGAAGTCAGCACTTTTGTAAACTTCTACTGGGCCTTTGGCCTGCACGCCTGGGAATGCCGATTTACTTTGACCGACTTTTACTTCGTTAGCGCGAGCACCGGCAGCGGCACCACCCATCTTCGCTTCAGCTTTATTCGTTGAGCTCGGATTACCCTTACGAACAGGGGCCGTGTTCTTAGAAGTCTTACTTCCCTGCTGTTTCTCATTCGTCTGAGTACTGTTGCGAACAACAGGCTTAACTTCTGGTGGTTTCTCCTGAGGCTTAGGCACTGCTGTTGGTGGCGCTTTCTGCACTTGGCGAGGAGCATTCTCAGTTTTAGCGACTGCTTTTTCTTTTGAGACCACCAGCTTTTGGCGAAGAAGAATGCTAGCAACGCGCTCAGGGGCGAGCTCTTTGCGCTCTTCTTCCTTTGCCAGTTCATCACGAGGGGCCACAAGTATCCCCGCGGTCATGATCGAACCTAAAAACAAGAAAAGGACGAGCCAACGGCGGAAGTCCGGATCTCGACGCATCATGGGTGCAATGGCCACACGTGGTGGTGAATCTACTTGGCGAACGTAGATCTGCAAATCACCCTTGTGCATGCGTAGAATATCTTGCGGGCGTAACTCAATAACGCCAATGCCTTGATTCACGGCCTTTGATTGCTGCTCACTTAGATGAAGTACTTCGTACCCCGGAAGTTTGTGCACAGAAATATTTCCACCGCGCAATTCAACGAAGGGAACTTTTTCAGTTTTTCCGAGATAAGGAAACTCGAGATCATTTCCTGCTGGCTTGAAACCTGCAAGTTGATAAGTTCCGTCTCTGTCTGGAATGTAATCAACGGCGTAAACACGATCTTGGAATAGGATGATGACTTCAACGGCCTGCTTAGCAGGGTCATAACTGAAGATAGGATAGAGTTCCGCTTGCTCTTCAAAAATGTATTCACTCTGTTCGGCTTTCGGATCCATCGTAAGCGGATAAACCACATAAGGAATCGTCGAGGCGGCCACTTTAGGCGC
>JBEIPE010000209.1:0-5453 GCA_040377215.1 Halobacteriovoraceae bacterium | reverse complement strand
GGCGCCAGCTGAAACGATGAGTGCTCCACTCATCGGAGGCAAAGTCGCTCCGGCATGAGCCTGGCCTACAAACAACAAAGAATTCAAATCTGGGGGGTGGTGAATGCCACCCCCAATTCATTTAGCGATGGGGGAGAGATCACCACCGCACAGGATTTCGAACGCCGTTTGAATGAGTGGAAGCATCTCGATGGGCTGGACGTAGGCGCGGAATCCACTGCGCCAAAAAATACCGCCATCACTCATGAAGAAGAGCGCCAACGTCTCGAGCAGACACTCATTCCGCATCTCAAAAACTGGCCACGGTCGCTGACTCTGAGCCTGGACACCTATCATGTCGAAACCGCCGAATGGCTGTTCGCCCAAGCGCCGAAAGATGTGCCCATGGTGTGGAACGATGTTTCAGGGAAGGTCGACCCCGCCGTCATCCAGTTGCTGCAAAAATACCCCGCGCTTAAGTATGTGCTGTGCTTTAACCCCGTCCCGACGCGTGCGCAGACCAGTCAGCATATGGACTTCGTGACCCCTGGATCGATTGTGCCGGCCGCCCGTAAGTTCTTCCTAGAATCCTTCGAGACTTTCCTCCGCGTTGACCTGTTCTCTCGCGTGATTGCTGATCCCTGTTTTGGTTTTGGCAAAAGCCGTGAGCAGAACCACCAGCTCATGCTGCAGATTCCGACCTTGATGGATGAGCTCGCCTGTCCGGTGTGGATGTGGGGCGTATCGCGAAAATCCTTTTTGCGGTTTCCCGATGAGACCAGCGAACTGGCCGCTTTGGACGGACTCGCTTTACTTTGGATCAACACAGCACTCGACAAGCTCACACACCCGCATACAATTGTCTTAAGGACCCATGCGCCGCTTTTAGCGCGCGCTTTAGGGAACTGGCAGCAATTGCGGGATCAATGGAAACCCAACTCTTAAGTTTTGAGTACCGCACGGAGCATCCTGAGGATTTGGAAAACTTCCTCAGCGAGGTGTTGCAGCTCGATATTAAGTCCTCTTCAACAGGTCTCTTCAGTGTGCAATTCGGCAACATCGTGATGGATGTGGTGCAGGGGACGAGTCGCGGCGGCACCATGCAAGTGGCGTTAGCTCCTGAGAATTTCAACGATTTGCCGGCCCGCTGGGAGTTCTTCACGTTCCGCTACAGCGAGCGGCCCACTGTGAACTTTGTGAAGTCTTTGGCCGTTTTTCAGATGAAAGACGGCTCCGTCTGGAAAATAACCGCCGCCCCGCTGTCTTTCCGACATGAAAATAGTGAAATTCCTGTAAGAAACTTTTAGTTGTCGAATCTCTGACTAAAAAGCCACAATTTAATCCTTAGACCACTCCCTTTTTATGGAAAAGGATTTCCCCACATGAAATTTTCTTTTGTAGCTTTGGCAGTTTTCGCAATGTCTTTTGCTGCCAGCGCTTCTGACAGTCAAATCAAGGTCATCTACGGCGACGACAACCGTCTCGACGTTTTTGAGTCTCCGAACGAAGCCTACGTGGCTCTTTCTCGCTCAACAGCGGCCATGATCCCGAACGCCAGCGTTCGTACTCAAGGAACAGAAAGCGTTCTTTCTGGCCCAACAATGGCTTCTCGCGGCTTTTGCGCAGATGAGCGTTTCAGCCACCAGATCACAGCGGCGATGTGCTCAGGCTTCTTGGTCGGTAACAAGTATCTCGTCACTGCGGGACACTGCATTACTTCAGAATCTGACTGCGCTTCAAACAAATGGGTTTTTGACTACAAAGTAGAAGACGCAACTCAAAGTGGCGTCACTGTGGCCAACACGAGCGTTTACTCATGCAAACGCATCATCAGCCGCTCACTCGATCGCATGACTCAAGATGACTACGCTTACATCGAGCTTGATCGCGCTGTGACTGACCGCGCACCACTGACTTTCCGTAAAACAGGCTCAATCAAAGCGGGCGACGAGATCCTTGTGATCGGTCACCCAACCGGTCTTCCTACTAAGATCACTGACGGCGCTAAAGTTCGTGCTTTGAAAGGCAAGTTCTTCACGGCGAACCTCGACACCTACGGTGGCAACTCAGGTTCTGCGGTTTTCAACGCAACGACTGGTGTTGTTGAAGGCATCTTGGTTCGTGGCGAAAACGACTACATCAGTGATTCACGTGGATGCCGTGCATCGAACATCTGCCCTGAAAACGGCTGCCGCGGTGAAGATGTGACCTACATCACGAACATCAAAGAATTGATGGCCCAGCAGTAATCTCGAATCTAACAAATGATATCAGTTAGCCTAAGGCCCCTCTCCGGAGGGGCCTTTTCGTTTAGACTAATCTCAGTTTAAAACAAGGAGAGTTTTATGAAAAAAATCGCCCTGGCGCTTCTCGCCTGCACTTTCACGGCCCAAGCTGCAACGATTGCGGTGATCGATTCGGGTCTTGATACACAACACTCGGGCCTTGCTGGTCACATCTGGAGCAACGCCAAAGAAATCGCGGACGCTCGTGATAACGACGGCAACGGTTACCCTGATGATATTCACGGTTGGAACTTCGCTGAGACCAATAACAAGCTCATCGATTACAAATACGAAAATACCTACACCGCTGACGCTTTCAAATTTTTTGAAATCCAAGGCCGCCAGCTTCTCGGTCAAGCGACTGATGCTGATCGCGCTTGGGTAGCGGCTGCTCGCCAGGACAAAGAGATCATGGCGAACTTGCAGAAGTTCGGTAACTTCGTTCACGGCACACACGTCGCCGGTATCTCAGTTCGCGGTTCAGCCAACGAAGCCATGGGCCTCAAGCTCATTCCTACGGAAGTGAAGCCTTTCCTCTACGGTCTTGAGATGGAAGTTTCGAACAAGAGTCTTTCAGCTGATGTTCGTATGCAGTTGTTGAAATCAACGTTGGGTGCTCTCGCTCAGCAGCAGATGGTTCTCTTGGAAGAGATCGCTCGTTACGCTGGCGATCAGAAAGCTGACGTCGCCAACGGTTCATTCGGCACCGGTTACAACCAAGCCAAAATGATCACCGGCGCTGCTTTCAAAATCCTCTTCTTCCGTGACGCAAAACCAGAAGAGCTGGAAGAAGTGACCATGCACTTCATGAACTCGCTCATTAGCGAAGGTCAGCGCATGATGAAGGCCGCTCCGAACACCTTGTTCGTGTTCGCTGCGGGTAATGATGGTTCAGATAACGACAAGTACCCAACCAGCCCGACCAACATCAAAGCTGACAACGTCATCAGCGTTGCCGCAACTTACGATGTTCAGTTCTTGGCCGGCTTCTCTAACTACGGCATCAAGATGGTGGACGTGGCCGCTCCGGGCATGTTGATCAACTCTGAGATCCCACGCAACCGCATGTTGCAGGTGTCGGGTACATCCCAGGCCGCTCCGTTCGTAGCGAACGTGGCTGCGCAGATCAAAGATATGAACCCAGCCCTCAGCCCACTTGAAATCAAAAAGATTTTGATCGGCACCGTGGACTACAAAGACTTCTTGAAAGAGAAAGTTCTTGCGCGCGGTATCGTCAACACGGGTCGCGCAGTGATGGCGGCCGAGTTGTCGAAGACTGTCGGTGTGGTTGAAGCGATCTCGCGCTCACGCTCATCTGTTCGTGATGTTGAACCGAGCCGTGAGATTGTGAATCCATCGGCGAAGGTCATGGCGCTGCCACTGACTCCGATGTTTCAGTAAGAAGCAAAAATAAAAAAGGCTCCGAAAGGAGCCTTTTTTTTGGTCTTAATCGAGGAAGCCTTGTTTCTGAAGCTTCTTGGCGAGATCTCGCATGATGTAGCCGACAGCGTAGGGAACGGAGTCGTGGTCAGCGGCTGAACCATGATAGAAGCCGCATAAGTGTAACCACTCGTGAGTGATGTTTCCGCTGATCTCAGCGGGAGAGAATTTCTTATAGAATTTCCCGTGAACATACATGGTGTTGCTCTTGCCGGGCTCGGTGTAGCCGATGACCTTTGACCAGAATTTCATGTAACGGGTGACATCGAAGTTCATTTCTCCGGGAGTCTGCTCTCCACGGATCAACTCTTTACCCGCCATGATGGCCTCGTAGACTTGCTCATTGGTGAGTCCGTTGTTGCGCAAGTAACTGCGTTTACCGTCTTTCCCGACGTAGTTGATGACCTTTTCCTTGAACTCATCCGAGTTAATGACGGTTTCGATGATGCTGAAGGCGTCTTTCATTTTTGCTAATTCGCTCTGATAGCTTGTGAAGCCTTTAAGTTGTCCTGGTAGCACCTGGAGAAACTGGGTGGGAACTGTGTCAGCAAAGCCTAGCTCACTGGATGCAAAGCGCATTTTAGGGGCAGGAGTTCCTTGTGCGTCGATGTGAGCGAGGGCACTGAATGAAAGGACAGAGAAGAGAGCGAAGAAGATGATTTTCATGGTCCAACCTTTACAGGATGAGGTGTTAAGGACCTTTCGGTGGTGCGGGGCCACTTATGAGTGAAGGGGTGGGATAGGGAAGAAATGGCCGGTGGGGGCTTCGGAGGCGCTGCGCGAAAAAGCTTGCGAACTCCCTTTTAACTCCCTGCCCTTATTGAGTTTTTTCATGACAACGATGCTGGCCATCGTTAATATCTGAGCAACTTTCTTCACAAACGACATCCACTAAAAGAGGTCAAACATGAGAGCACTGCATCTCGCATTTTTCTCGGCACTGTTACTGACAGTATCTTGTCTAAAAAAAGACGGCCCAGCGACGGCAGTTACTGGCGCAGGCGGCTCGGTCACTGGTGACGAAATCGTCATCGGCGAAGTGGGCTCAATGACAGGTGGCGCAGCTACCTTCGGCAAGTCGACTCACGACGGGATCATGTTGGCCGTTGAGAAAATCAACGCTGCTGGCGGTATCAAAGGCAAAAAAGTTCGCATCATCACTCTCGATGACCAAGGTAAGCCGGAAGAAGCGGCCATCGCGACCACAAAACTCATCACACAAGACAAAGTCATCGCGATCCTCGGGGAAGTAGCAAGTTCTAACTCACTCGCTATGGCGCCAATCGCTCAGAAGAACGGCATTCCTATGGTGACTCCGTCTTCAACCAACCCAAAAGTGACTGAGATCGGGGACTACGTCTTCCGCGTCTGCTTCATTGACCCGTTCCAAGGTTCAGTGATGGCGAAGTTCGCTTTCAACTCTTTGAAGCTCAAAAAAGTCGCGATCCTTCGTGACGTGAAGAACGATTACTCAATCGGTTTGGCTGACTTCTTCATCGAAACCTTCACGAAGCTCGGCGGCGAGATCGTGGTTGATCAATCTTTCAGCCAAGGTGACGTTGATTTCAAATCACAGCTCACATCAATCAAAGGTAAGAACCCAGAAGCGATTTTCGTTCCTGGTTACTACACTGAAGTGGGTTTGATCGCTCGCCAAGCTCGCGAACTCGGCATCAACGTTCCGCTCATGGGCGGCGACGGTTGGGACTCTGAGAAGCTCACTGAAATCGGTGGCGAAGCGCTCACAGG
>JBEIPE010000199.1:0-5746 GCA_040377215.1 Halobacteriovoraceae bacterium | reverse complement strand
TGAAACAGCGGCAAGGCATAGGCCAGAGTTTTCCCTGAACCTGTCTCGGAGACCGCTACAACGGACTTTCTCGCAAGCAAGAGGGGGATGGTTTTCCGTTGTACTTCAGTCGGTTTCTTGAAGTTTTGTTCGGTGAAAAAACCCTTAAAAGCAGGGTGTAATTCGAGAGATTCAAAAGACATGGGGAGCCTCGTTAGGTATGACGTGGCCCGTTATAGCGGGTTTGCTCTACTAAAACAAACAAAATTTCCCCCATGCCTTCCTGGAAGTTGTTAAAATAGTTGGAGTTTTCGCCCCCTCTCACAATTTTTAATGGAAAGGATGTCCATGAAGAAGCTTCTCCTCGCCTGCGCCCTCGCAATTCCCACTCTCGCTCAGGCACAGATTTTTGATCTTCGCTTGGTCAGCAACACAGGGGGCGCTGGTGTGACCGCGATCTTTGAGTCTGAACTTCAAAAAATTGAAAACGAGATCAACGCCGATCTCCCAACCGGAGATCCCAAGCGATTGATGGAAGGTATGGCGAATTCGCAAGCCGCCTCGGCCAAAGGCTTCGCCACTGACTACATCTCCCACTTTGATAAAGTTTTGATCGGTGCCGGTCTCGGCCTTGGTGCTGATCTGGAAGAAAACAAAGACGCTGATAGCGATCTTTCAGGGATTGGCGTCACGGGTGGCTTGCAACTCGGTTTGAATATGTCGATGTTCGCCGACAATTCTTTTTTGGGCCTCGATCCGAAAAAAACGACTGTCATGCTGAACTTTTTTAGCTTCGGTCTCGATCGTAACTTCGATGACAACAAAGCTGAAATCGACATGCTGTCTTTCGGTCTTTCCGGGACCTATAAGTGGATCGACGGCAACGGCAATCGCCTGTTCGGTTGGGATGGCGTGCGTCTCCACACGGGTTACCAGTACACGAAAGCTGACATCACCTTCACAGGTAAAATTAATGAAGTTGTGAATGAAACTTCTAGCGGCTCAACAGTTACCGGAACAATCACGGGTAATCCTAAAGGCACGATTGAGACAGCGACACACTCAATTCCCCTCGAGATTTCTACCGGTGTAAATTTCTTGTGGGTCATGAGTTTCTATGGCGGCGTAGGTACCGACTTCAACATGGGTTCGGCTCAAGGCAAAGGCGATCTCAATACTCAAAACAGCAATTTGACTTGTACAGGTGGTGCTTGCGGTGGTGGCGGTCAGACAGCAGTAGTGGCCACAGAAGCCAACATCGATGATGAAGCCGACGTGCAGCCTTTCTTCTTCCGTGGCTTCGCAGGTTTCCAAGTGAACCTGCCTTACATCCGCCTCTATGCTCAAGGTAACAAAGTTTTCGGCACTGAAGTTTACTCACTCGCTACCGGGTTGCGCTTAGCTTTCTAGCCACCCGCTTTTCCTCCCGCTTATAAGGGCCACGGTCGTGGCCCTTTTTTTTTCTCCACCAGTACGGCCGCATAAATCCTCCATGGGCCCACAACCCTTTGCGCTTTCGTTTGGCACGCTCGAGGCTGCGCCACAAAGCGGGATCATCATAAAACGGATAGACCGAAGCACAGCCCCGCTCTACCAATATTTGTGAGAGGCTTTGCTTATCAATCCACAGCTCACCCAACTGGCGGCCATAGATGTCGCGGCCTTTGGGCTCGAGCCGCCAGCTCTTCCCTTGCAGGGCAAAGTCTAAGCACCCTTTGGCCAACCATCCGGCATCAAGTCCTCCGACCCGCGTGGGCTGACCCTTCTCCGGAGCATCCACCCCGGCCAAGCGCAGCCGCTCACCCCCTCGTAATTCCAAGGTATCCCCGTCGAGGACGCGAACCACCTGCACCGGCAAACGGAGGGGGATGAAGGTAAAAAACTCACGGCCAAGGATTAGGCCTAACAAAGGCCAAATGAAATGATAGTTACGCATGCACTGACCATAGTCGAAACGCCGGGGAGCAACTCCCTTGGAAATGAAACGCATTGGAGATTTCTCGCTTATGAAAACGAATGAAGCCGTTAACGAACATTTCAAGTTTGAACTTGTTCACATTGATAAGAATTGTGGCGCCCGCGCCGGCATTATCCACACGCCTCATGGCGATATTGAAACGCCGGTATTTATGCCGGTGGGAACCCACGGTGCCATCAAAGCCTTGCAACCTAAAGAGCTCGTTGATCTCAATATCCAGATCATGCTCTCCAACACGTACCATTTGCATCTCACTCCAGGCTCAGAGCTTGTGGCCAAGGCCGGTGGTCTGCATAAGTTCATGGGCTGGGATCGTCCGATCTTGACCGACTCCGGTGGCTTCCAGGTTTTCTCTTTGCAGAAAAACGGTATCACAGAAGAAGGTGCGCTTTTTAGAGATGCTGATGGCAAAGACATCAAACTCACACCCGAAATTTCCATCGGCGTTCAGCAGAACTTAGGTTCTGACATCATGATGGCCTTTGATGAATGTATTCCCTTTCCAGCAACAGAGAAATACGTAGAAAACTCGATCGCACGTACGCACCGCTGGCTCGATCGCTCCATCGAAGCTTGGCATAATCCAAAGCAAGCGCTTTTCGGGATTATCCAAGGGGGCGTCTATCCTAAATACCGCGACATCTGCTTAGAAGAGGTCGTGAAGCGTGATCTTCCCGGTTACGCCATCGGTGGTGTCTCTGTGGGTGAAGGCCCTGAGCATATGGAGGCCATCGTGCGCTACACGGCGCCGAAAATGCCGGTGAATAAACCACGCTACGTGATGGGTGTGGGTTTACCAGAAGACTTGTTGATGATTTGGGAGCAAGGCATCGACATGAGTGACTGTATCATCCCGACGAAGTTCGCTCGCGGTGGAACACTCTTCACGAACCGTGGAAAGATCCGCATCGATCACAAAAACTATCGCCGCGATTTCTACCCGATCGAGCCGAACTTGAAAGACTACGTGAATACGAATTTCACGCGCGCCTATATCAAGCACTTGTTTGATTCGAACGAAATCTTAGGACAAATCCTTGCGACCGCTCACAACATATCTTTTTATAAGTCGATGGCGGTGAGAGCACGGGAAGCGATCTTAGAAGACCGCTTCCTGGAGTTTAAAAAGGATTTTCTAGCCGGATACCTAAAGAATTAGATTTGCACTTGTTCTCGTAGACGTCGTCTTGGATCAGCCCTACTCGCGAGGTCACACGACTCATGATGGATTGACGACTGATCGTGAGTTGTACACTTAAAGAAGCCACCGCTTCATTCCAAGCGGTGTCTTCTAGACCCTGCCAATTATCCATATAACAACGACGGCATTTCTTTTTGTTCAACACACTTTGAAAGATGTTGTTAATGGGATGCTTCTCAAGGCACGTCTGGGCACGTTCATCGCTGAGCGACTGAAGCTTGCTCAAGAATTGGGTGACGAGATGCTCTTCCACAAAAACACGTTGAGAATTCATCCAAGTCACAAAGGCTTGTGACTTTAAAAGATTCTGACAGTAAAGACGGGCCGATGAAGTGAAGGCTTCGCTACGCTTGTAGTAACGGAAATCATCCGGCAAGGCCTTGAAGGCTTCCAGCTCACAGTCTGACTGCAAGAAAGAACCCGGACGGCGGGCCCAGCTAAAATCACCTGCAAGCTTTTGATCAAAGATCGCCGGAGCCTCGAGCAGTGTTTTTGTAACACGATCTGCTTCAAGAGCTGCATCCGCATCGTAGAGTGTACGAATCTCTTTCACGTAAAGTGGCAGAGCGAGATCGTACAATAACTTGCCTTCTTTCCCGTTGGTAACACCCAGCTGGTCAAAAGACATCTCACCTACAGCTGCTCTGACTTCACGACTGATATCACTGTTGAGGCAGTTGTATTGAGAAGAAGCCATCCATCCTTCGCCAAGACTTAATGGACCGCTGACAGGGGCATCATGATCGGCCAGTGGAAGCGCACGACAAGTGTCCCACAGCTTCTGCGCCGATTCTGAAATGAGCGCAGACTGAGTGAAGATAAAGTCCTGGTGAACTTTGATCGTTTCCATTTTAACGGATTCGAAGCGGTTGGCGTCTAGGAACATCTTACGAAGATCGGCCTGAAGATTCTCCGCTTGCACCATATCGTCTGGGATTAATTCATCTAACAACTCGGTGACGGAATCCTGGTAGCATTTCTTCTCGTCAACATCGCCATAGCAACCTGCCATCAGACGAAGGGGCACTACGCGCTCGTCGAGATTCTTGTAGAACTCTCTGAGACGTTTGAAATAATCTTGGTTCTCGCGTGAGGTGCGAATGTGGCCAACCATTTGCTGCAAGAACTCTTGCTGAATTTTCTGTTTGTACTCCGTCAAGCGTTGCTGAGCACGAAGTACACGACAGCCATCGACGTGCTGAAGTTTTGATTCGATGACGGCCTGCTCAACTAACTGCTGAAGTTGTCCACCCAGACAGCGGCGCATCTCTACACCAACGGCGAAGGGGAAATTCTCTGGTGGCAATATCGGATCGGTGGCGCGGGAGGCAGGATTCTCTTCACATTTGGCCACCGCACGGAAAACATCAGCCGACAGAAGCTGAACCGCTTCTTTTTGGAACTGTGACATCAGACCCGCAGAGTCAAACTCCAACTGCTCATAAACCGAGTTCTTAAGAATTGAATATACTGCTGAAGGAATTTTGCGCTTGGTGGTCTCACCTTCATAGCGGTAGTAGGCCGCCGTATCTGCAAAATGTTCTACGGGACTGGTGCGGGCATAGTCGCGAACAAACTGTTCGTTCGCCAGAGTTGAACTCCACTCGCGGACTGTTCTTTGCGTGGTTTCATCGCGATACTCGCGCAATGACCATCCGCCGGCCTCTTTCCACGCCCCGTTATCGGAATAGTAAAATGAGTTTACGTTGTCCTTGTCACCCCAATGATAATCAATCTGGTGGGCCATTTCGTGAGTAGTACCCTCATAAATGAAGCCGGAGTCTTTCGTGAGTGAGAAATTGAGACACCCATCATTCAAGGAAATGTAACCCTGACTGTAGGCAAGACCGCAGGTATTGGGGCCGCGGCCTTCGATATTCGCCTTGCGCGGAATACGATGAATCTCTTTCAAGTCCGTCAGTGTTTTGTAAACAGTTGGCAACGCGTGACTCATGCGCCAGAACGCATAGAGCTCGTCGCGCGAAAACAAATAATCTGTGAGTGGATAGGCCACACCACCATAAATCCCACCGCGAGCATCGTTCTGTTCAAACACTTTGTTCTTGAACGAAAGGACGCTGCCCATCTTCATATACCAAAGATAGATCATCCAACCTTCAAGCCCATCAGCACTTTTGTAGACCGCGTTCACGACACAGGGTGCGTCTTGGCAGGCCGAGACATCAGTTGAATCCGGATCATTCACATCGCCAAACTTCGTACCTACTGCTTTTAAGAATTTGGCCTGGGCCACGGGCAGATCACCGAGGCGAAGATGCTTCCACGTGCCTGTGAGCTTTCGTTCAGACTCAAGCTGAGCTTCGTAGTGCAAAGCTTCGCGCTTAATCTCATCGAGAGTGAAAAGCTCTGAACGGCAGCTTGCCGCTGGAGGTCCTGCAGCAGGTAAACGCGAAGTAACAAACTGAGAACGACTCGCGAGCCATTTCCCCGTCACAAGTGTATCGGGCACTTTGGGCGCGCACGATGCAAGAAGGATAAGGGCCCATAATTTACTTTTGAGCATGTTCTACCACCCGGGTCACTTGATCCGTATTGGGATCATAAATCACACTCACGCCATCACGAGC
>JBEIPE010000327.1:0-3092 GCA_040377215.1 Halobacteriovoraceae bacterium | reverse complement strand
AGCTGGCAATTCAGCGCCTTTCTCGAACGCAGAAGCACCGATCTCGAGCCAGTTCACCAACTGGATTCCAGTCTTGGCCACTTTGCGGTTCGGGAAGTTACCTTCAGTGTCGTTGTTCTGGTTTGAGTTACCAGCAGCGTGCACAAGCAAGACGCCTTTTTCTTCAGCGTACTTCATCGCTGCATCAACTACGCCTTTGTAAGGCGAGAACGCCTTACCAAAACTCATGTTGATGATCTTAGCGCCGTTATCAACTGCGTAGCGGATACCGTTAGCAACGTCTTTATCGCGCTCGTCACCATCTGGAACAACACGAATCGCCATGATCTTCACGTTCGTCGCAACACCTTTGATGCCCAAAGCGTTGTCGCGATCAGCGGCGATGATGCCTGAAACGTGAGTACCGTGTGAAGAATCAGGACCGATCACATCGTTGTTACCGTAGCCGACTTCAGTCTGGTTAGCGTAGTTATCGCCAACGATTGAACGAGTGTCGAGTTCAGTGTTGTAGTAGAAGTTCGCCTGTGAGCTGTAGTAGTCAACGATACGAACCAAGCGAGCTTGATCGTAACCACTTGCAAGCAAGCTCAACACGTCAGCTTTCGCAGCGAGAACCGCTGGATCAGTTGAAGTGAAAGAGCGCACTGATGCCAATGTGATTTCTGCGAGGCCAGCTGCACGAAGAACCGCAGTGCCTGCTTCCATCTTCGCCAACATCGGCTTGAAACGAGCCAATGTGTTATCAGCTGTCACTTTGCTCTCGTTAACAATCTTCTCTACGTTGGCAAGGTGAGCGGCTTTTTCAGCAGAGAGAGTCTCGCCTACTGATTCAAGTGTCGCTTTAAGTTTGCGCATACGAGCGAGTTCGCGAGTAACTTCAAGGTTATCCGAACCGACTTGCGCCGCTGGATCGCCTTTCTCTAAGCGAAGGCCGTTGCCGAGGGTTGAGTCCTCAACAATCTTCGCCATACCGTTTTTGCCACCGATGAAGTTCCAACCAAACACGTCATCGATGTAACCGTTGTTATCATCATCTTGACCGTTATTGGCGATTTCGCCTTTATTGATCCAGATTTTATTTTGAAGATCTTCGTGGTTCACATCAACACCAGAGTCAATGACGGCTACGATGATGTCTTCTTTAGGAGCTGGCAAACCGTAAGCTGCGTAAACCGCTTCTGCACTTACGCCTTCAATGCCTTGAGCTGGAGAAAGGTTGAACCAGTTCTCTGGAGCCTCATCGAGGGCAGCTTTCATCACGTAACGACCCGCTTGGATTTGCTTGATCGCTTGAATGTCTTGCAATGCTTTTGGAATAGATTGAACTGTGGCGTGCGCAGCAGATGCGAGCACCATAAGGGATAACGGCAAAAGAGCTTTTTTCATTTGAGGGTCCTCTCGGGGGTATATCGAAACGCCTCACTCTCCTCCCGTTGAGGAAAAATAGCAATGCACACCCCTGACCTGTGAGAATATTTCAGTCTCACAGATCATTTCGAGGGCAAATGGTGTCATTTTTACACTGGGGCTTGTGCGGTTTTTAGCTCTGCATCGACCTTGATCGGTCGCTCAACCTCAAGACCTTCCTTGCGGAAAATCTCTAAGAGTTCAGAAGGACGGATGCCAGAACCAGAAGTTAAAGCTGTTTTAATTTTGATGCCCGGCATTTTGCAGGGCGAGACTTCATCAATAATGTTCAACACATCAAGTGGAAGATCCAACATACCTGCTTCAAGGCCAAGAATCATCGGGCGCACATCTTTCTCTACATCGCGCTGCTCTTTCTTCGAGTAAGAAGAAATCGTCAGGCGCTCCATGGCATTCAAACGCGCCACAGTATCGTTCATCGCCTCGGCGTTACGCACCGGCAAGAAATAAGTGAAGGCAGTGGCCTGGTCTTGAATAGAAGGTGTCTTGTTCGTGAGCGGCTCAATCTTATGGAACAACAACCCCGGCTCTGCATGCTCACGCAGTTTGCCAAGAATCTCTTCAAAATCTGTCCACTCAGATGGAACCCGTACATCAAAGGCTTCGCACATCGAACTGATACCCAAAGCAAGGGCCGGACCAAACGATAAGAGCGGGCGAATGTTGTAACCTTCCGACAAAAGCGTATCGATGCTGGCACGACGGAACACGCGCGCCATAACTTTTTGCAAGTCTAAGTGAGAGATGAAAGTGATCGGTCCGACTTTGGCAAAACTCACCCGGTATTTGAAACCTGGATCTTGGCCACGGCGCTCACGATAATCGAGAATATCTTTGCGCAGAATTTCTGGGGCGACATAAGGATGATCTTCTTTCGCATCCATCTCACCCAAGAATTCTCGACGCTCTTCCACCATTTGCTTCAAGTCGCACGCCACTCCACAGTGGTAACAAACGAGTTTCTTCTTATCGATGGTGAAGGTCTTCTCGAGCGCTTCGAGATTGGTGTGGTGAACAATCATGCCGGCCACTTTGCCACATGGTGGTGCCATGCGATTCTTCAAGGCCTTCTTCCATTCGATTTCCAGGAAGCGGTCGGTGAGGCCTACGTCAATGTGGCTCCATGAGTTCTTCCCTTCCAGGGGAATCGTGCCGAGGAAAATATCTGGATTCAAACCAGAGTCTTCCACACACTGAAGCCACAAGTGGTAATTGAATTGATCATCCCATCCGTCAAAGCGCGCGCCGCCCTTCCAAGCCGCGTGAATGATACTGCCCACACGACGGTCACCGCGGGAAACAATCCCTTCCAAATGACTGATGCGCGAAACGTGTTTGCGGAAGCTCAAGCGATAGTCTTTCGCCAAATGGTTCAACCACTCTTGCTTACGCACGATCTCGTCGTGAGTGATCATCGCTGCCCACTGGAACGGCGTATGAGGCTTCGGAACAAAGCTAGAAACTGAAATGGTGATGTTCGGACTCTGAACACCTACACTCACAGCTGTGCGGCGTGCGCGCAGGCCAGTCTCCATGATCGCTTTTACATCTTCATCTTCCTCAGTCGGAAGACCGATCATGAAGTAGAGCTTCATCTTGCTCCAGCCGCGTGAGAACACGTCGGCCGCTGTTTTCATCATGTCTTCATCAGAGATGTTTTTGTT
>JBEIPE010000061.1:0-11318 GCA_040377215.1 Halobacteriovoraceae bacterium | reverse complement strand
GAAGTGAGATCAAACAAACGGTAACCAGAGTTGGTGAGACGGGCCTTGAGAGCGCCCATGAATTCCGTGGGTAGATTTTGGGCATCAAAACCCAACGGTGTTTCCGCACGACGAGCCTGATACCACTGCTGCAAGTCCTGGGCACTCGGACTATACGTCACACGCTGGCCCATCAAGATATTGTATCGATCGTTGAGTCCTTCACGTTGATGATGAAGTTCCCACATGCGGGCCCATGCTGTGCGATCTTTTCTTTTCCACAGCGCTTCGAGCTCCGCCTGCGCCTTATCGATGGCGGCACGCAAATTCGCGCCAGCTTTGGCCTTGTCTAGAGATACCAGTGAATAACTAAGCTTTTTGTAACGGTGACGTTTTTCTACGCGAGCGGCTTCCAACGTTTGCTTCACTTCGTCGCGCACGCTGATCGCTGCCGTTTCTTGCGCTTGCGCAAAGGCGCCGTTGCCGGTGGCCGTCATAGAACTCGTGGTGCTGGCTTCAATACGCGTTTCAAAAATCGCCGCAAGAGACTTCATGGCATTGGCATCTGCTTGGGGTGATGTGGGTCCTTCACCAGAAGCACACAGTTCACGCTCTTCAATACAGTCTTCCATGGGTGCATAGGCCCACTTCGGAACTTCTTTGGCGTGTTCACTAGTGACGGGTTTGGCAGGGCCAAACAGTGAACAGCCGGCGAGAGTGACAAGCAGTAGAGGGAGCAGTGCGCGCACGCCTTATCCTTTGAAATGGGGATATTTTCGTCCCCCCCTAAATTAAAGTCAAACAACTCCGCGATGTGCGCGCAGCGCGCCTAAAGTAAAACCGCTGCTTTGCCTTAACGTAATCTGAACCTTCACTAAGTAGTATCCCCGCGTTATCTTCCACCCATGGGACACATACTCATTGTTGAAGACGAACAAGACATCCGCGACCTCATCAGCTTCCAGCTGAAAGCCGAAGGGCATAAGGTCACAGCGGTCGACTCGGCCGACAAAGCCGTTTCGGTTCTCGAGCGTGGTGAGAAATTCGACATCATGCTGGTGGATTGGATGCTTCCCGGCGCCCTCTCTGGCCTGGAGTTCACCCGTCGCCTACGTGGCCACAAAGACTACAAAGAAGTGCCCGTGATTATGGTCACGGCACTGACTCAACCAGAAAACATCGTCGCGGGCCTTGATGCCGGCGCTGATGACTACATCACAAAGCCCTTTGACCTCGATGTTTTGCAGGCACGCGTGCGTGTGCAGATGCGCGCTGGTCAGCTCGCCCAGGAAGCCATCATGGGCCCCACTGGTGGCGTCGTTGAGTGTGAAGAGTTGCGCATTGATGTTTCGAAAGTGCGCGTCACTGTTTCAGGCGCCGATGTGGCCCTCACCTCTACAGAATTCAAAATCCTCCAGACTATTGCGGAAAAGCCGGGCCATGTATTTACACGCACCCAGCTCATCTCCCAGATTCAGGGAGAAAACATCCACGTCACAGGACGGACCATCGACACTCACATCGCAGGACTCAGAAAAAAACTGACGACAGCAGGACGATTGGTTGAAACCATCCGCGGCATAGGCTACCGTTTCAAGGATGGCTCTCCGTAATTATCATTTCCCTTGGTTCTTCTTCTGGCGCAACGTTCGCCTGAACGCTGTCGTATGCCTCTTGATTCTAGGAGGCGTATGGTTCACAGACGCGCAAGCGGCCTACGTGGTCTTTCCGTTTCTGCTCGGTGGCTTCTTTATTTCCAGTTACATGTTTTATCGCAACACCCGTCCCTTAAGACGTGTGTTGAATCATGTGGCCCGGATCGTAGAAGAAGAACTCCCGCATGAGCAACGCATCGACCTCTTCTACCAAAGAGATGAGTGGGCACAAATCGAAGCGGCCTTGCAAGATGCCGACACTCGTTTGCGCGCACAGCTTCGTACCATCCAAGACGAAAACAGAAAATTCACCACTCTTCTCGGCAGTATCTCGAATGAGATTCTCGCCATCGACAAACAAAACAATGTGCTCTTCTTCAATCCCCGCTTTGAGCGCACTTTTTTAAGTGGCAAAGAAAAACTTCAGGCCGGTGGGAAGCTGTGGAGTGTGTTGGACGTTGCCGAAGCGCGCGATCACTTTGAAGACGTTCTGAAGTCGCAACAAATGAAAAAACTCAAGGGCTTCCCTGTGGTGGTGGGTACCGAGACCCGCTACTACAACCTGACCGTCTCTCCCCTGCCAGGTGATGCAGGAACGATGGGTGGTGCAGTAGGTGTGTTTGCTGACGTCACAGAGGCGAAACTCACCGAACAGATGCGCGTAGATTTTGTTGCCAACGTCTCCCACGAGATTCGCACACCTCTGACGTCGGTCAAAGGCTTCACTCAAGTTTTGAAGGCCAACAAGGGGCAGCTCCCCGAAGAAATGCACAGCTTCCTCGATAAGATTCTGCACAATACCGAGCGTATGATTGCGTTGTTCAACGACCTCTTACAACTCTCCGTTATCGAGTCGCGCGATAAAATTCGCCTTGAGTCCGTCTCACTGAAAGAAATCTTAGATCATGTGGAATCGAGTATCAAGGCCAGCCACAAAGATAAAAATCCGGCGTTGATTCGCAAGCTTGCTGTCGAACAAGTCAATGTGGATGCGAAGCTCTTTGAACAGGTGATCACAAACTTAGCAGAGAATGCCTGCAAGTACTCCGGCGCCAATCCTGAAGTCACTATCGAGGCCCATGTCGAGGGTCAGCAGTTGGTAGTTGCGGTGGCGGATAACGGGCCAGGTATTGCGAAAGAACATCTCACACGCATTTTTGAAAGATTCTATCGCGTCGATCACTCTCGTGATCGTGGTACTGGTGGCACTGGTTTAGGATTGGCCATCGTGAAACACGTGGTGATGAAACACCATGGTGTGATCCATGCAGAATCAGACGGACAGAGCGGAACTCGCTTTGTGATGAAGCTTCCGCTCTAAAAGATGTACTCCAACTCGAAGCCGTAGAACGTTTTCTTATAAGCAAATGACTCTCTGTCTTTTGAGTCGTTCTGCATGTAATCCGCATGAAAGCTCAGGCGGTACCGCTTCCACAGCGGCTTCGAGAAGCGCACCGATGGATTATAAGTTTTTTCATCACCGCGATCGCTGTTATTTACAGGATCGGTCAGTGTCAAACCAAAGCCCACTTGCGGAGTGATTTGCCATTTTTTCCACGCAGGAAAAATAACATCGGCGCGCAGGAACATGGTGTTGGTATCAAATATTTCATCGTCTACGCGAGTCTGGTCATAGCCAAAGTTCAGGATCCACAAACGACCCACTTTCGTAGGAATGACTTGTTCGAGCGCCATACCCTGGGTCTTTGAATCTGAGGTATCGGCGAAGCTGTCGAAGGTACGGTAGCGCAATCGCAGAGTGGTATCACCGCCGGCAACCAGGCCTGAAACGCGCTCACCAATCGTAAACGTTTGTACTCGTGAGTTGAATTTGAGCTCTTCTTCAGCGTTGCGGTCACGTTGTGAATACACGTAATCAAAGTCGGCCAAGAAAGAGGCCGGCTTCTTACCCCAGGAGTGCTCATAGCTCGTACGCAACGCCGGCGCCATCACCCAGTTATCGTTGCGGTAGATCTCCTCTTCACGCTTGAGGTGACGAGTGTAATTGAAACGCAGCTCAGGTGAGATGCTCATGATGTTGCGATGATAAAAAGAGTAACGGCCAAAGGCTTCAGTCTTCGAGACCAACGACCCTTGCTTGGCTTCACTATTCGTTGTTTCCTGGGCCGCGAATACTGGGTTGGTGTCGTAAGTTACATCTTGAGCGAGACGAAGAAAGTAAGGTGGCACACTGGTTGGACGACCATTGCGCATACGGAAAAGAACCAACTCGTACTTCTGTTGGAGCGTGATAACTTTTGCGCGGATATCGTTGGCGAGGCTTGAATCTGGGTCTAACTCGATGGCTTGCTTGTACTGAGGAATGACATAAGTCTCGACCGCTTTGAAGGCATCCGGGTGCTTCTCGGCTTGTTCGAGATAGATATCACCGACCTGCATCTCAGCCGCTTGGACAGTGTCTTCCTGCTCCGCTTTCGGCAAGCGCTGAATGGCACGGTAGAAGGTCACTGCACGCTTGTTGTCGCGCAAGGTTTGCGAAATAAATCCGATGTAATAAAGCGAGACAGCGCGCTTGTGACCACGCTTCAGTGATTCTCGAAAAGCATTTCGCGCCTCAGGTAATTTATCGAGAGCGAAGAGTGCTTGGCCGTACTCGTAGTAAATATCTTTGGGGCGATAATCTACCGCGATCGCCTGTTCGAAGCTTTCAATGGCATCTGAATATTCTTGCTGACGATTGGCGGTGACACCTGTCCAGTACGACACCAAACCAATGAGAGTTTTATTTCCACGGCCGCCTTTCAGCGTACCACCTAAGGCATCCAGCGATGAGCGTGTGGCGCCATACTTCCCTTGCCCGAAATAATCGCGTGCGCGCTTGAGTTCATTATCAAAGTTTTGATTTTGAGTTGCTTCAGGAGCAACTTGCGCAAACAAACTCATCGGCGTTAACAAAACGCCTAACAACAACAACAGCCTCATGGCCTTCCTTGGACACGTGTTGGACTAATGAGTTTATTCTAGCAGGTTTTGAATTTTATGGGTCGCCAACAGTCGTGTCGACTCGCACTTTTGTCGTGTCAGTCGAGTCAGAGCCGCCCGGCTTGAAAGCACACGTTGCACAAAGTGTTGGGGCCTCAACCAGCGGTTTGCTGCTTTCTTGAGTATTGATGGCAAGCTCTCCTGATGGAAGTGGAGGAGCTGTGAAATTAGCTTCTGAAGTCGCTTGAGAAATCGTTGTCGCGAGGGCCGTGCTTACTGTGCCTTTGACTGCTGTCGTCGTGGTAGAAGTTCCTACCGCCGCAGGGGCGCTACCGGCCACTGCGTCTGGCTGAACTTTAGATACGACCGAAGCCACATCACCAAAGGTCGCCCCTTGGCCTGCCACAGGAGAAAGTCGATCGAGCTTCACAATCTCATTCCCTACTTTCGCAAAAACTTCGCCTTTGTCAGTAATCGCCATGCCTGCAGGAGCGACGAAGGAGCCACTCTTATCAATGGCACCTGAACTTGAAGAAGCAATAAATGTCCCAGAGTTTGAATCAAAGACTGCGTCTTTTGGAGGAGCAATCACAACGCCGCTATCCACGTGAAGCATTGAACCACTGGTTGGTTTCACTCCGGCTTCATTGGCATAACCTTTCGCCGTCTCTGCGTCAGCTTTTACAGCAACAGCCAAATCACCTTTAACGCCCGTTTGCTCGAGCTCTTTGTTTAACACAGTTGAAGTGTTCGCTACCGCCGCTCCCGACAATCCGCCTGGAACTGTTGACTTGGTAGCTTTCGCCGACTCATTGGCGGTAGATTCAGAGAAGTCTTGGTTTTTTTCGAGCGTCTCTACTTGCTGTACGTTCAAGAGAGAGGGAACGGTTGGATTCGGACGAGCCGCTTCAACCACTGAGAACTCACCTGGCATAATACGAACACCGCGATCCACAATGGCTTCAAGACGGTCTGTATTAAAACCACTTCCCGCGTTCGGCGCAAGTTTTTCAAAGACAACTTCACCCTCGAACAAAACGGCCGAAGTGTTGATACCATTGGTCGAGATCATAAAATCTGTACCGCGAATACCCATGACTGCGTTCGGAGTCTTAATGAAGATTTTCGACTTATCTTTGTCTTTCTGCTGCAAGTAATCCTTAGACACTTGAGAGCGGATCTTCCCTTTCACAAGGTCAATCACGCCAGCATCACCGCCGCCGAATTGTTCGATCTTCATTTCGGAGTTCGGGCCAATATTCATTTGAGACTTATCAATAAACATCAAGCGCACGAAGGACTTCTCTTGAGTCACAATCACCACACCAGAAGAGACCCATTGGTCTTGCGTGAGTTTTGCACCATCTTTAATCGAAGCTTCACCTCGCAACATCTTCACCTGCGCCACTTTGGACTGTGCCCAAGCCAGAGATGATGTGAGCAATAAAAGAACGATAAAAATACGCATAACAAATCCTTGGAGGTGGGCCATTGGCCCGAACCCTTCTATTATAGGCCCCAGAAGCCAGTGACCCCAACACCTGGCTAAGCAGCAGATTTTTCCAGGCTCCTCTAGCGAAATTAGGCCTGATTCGGTCGCCAAAAGCTGGGTAGATTTGCTGCCAAAGCCTCTGATTAAACAGGGTCCTAAGCTTAAGATTGACCCAAAGTCTGGGCGATATAGTCCTGCTTTTGCGCGTATTTATAACGCAACGCCGCTCACCCTTTTACACAAGAAAATACCCCGCATTGACGCTTACTTAACGCATCCCGTAGAAGCGCATTAAGACTATCCATTTTTTGGGAGACCCTCATGAAACACATCGGGCTTATTGCCGTACTCGCACTCACTGCGCTCGGAGCTCACGCTCAGGACAAAGAAAACTGGCCTGGCCACTCGAGCCCGAACATCGTTTCGACGACTTTCGAGAAACGCTTTTCAGCTCTTCCATTGGCAGGTCACCACGATCTCCCTCACACTGGTTGGTCGGACGACTATTGGCCAACGCAACAGGGTTCAATCAACCGTCGCTGGAACTCACCTTCTCAGCAAGGTTTCGGACTGCTTTCTCCTACACGCGATCAAGCGTTGAGCATGTCTCAACAAGATTTGGCGCAACTCGCTCCTACAGAAAAGTATGATCTTCTTCGCGGTCGCTACGACTACCCGCTGGTAAAACGTGTTGATGGCAACGCCAATCCAGATGCAAAAGACTGGGCCGGTATCTGCAACGGCTGGTCACCTGCTTCATTGAATCTTAAAGAGCCGATGCCTGTGACTCTCACAAACGCAGACGGCGTAAAAATTCCATTCGGCTCAAGCGACGTGAAAGCTCTCTTGTCTTTCTACTACGCTTACGAAGTTGAAGCACCGACTCGCCAAGTGGGTCTTCGTTGCTTCTTGGGTCGCGGAATCAGCGTGCTCGCACGCGGCTGCGGTGACGACTTGAATGCTGGTGCTTTCCACATCATCATGGCCAACAAACTCGGCCTTGAGCGCCGTGGTTTCTTGGCCGATGTTGATCGATTGAAAGAAGTTTGGAACCAACCGATCACTTCATTCGAAACGATCGCTCTTGAAACACGTCCGGCCCGTCGTCGTGCCGCCCGCGGTGCTGTGAAAGAAGTGGTGGTCAGCACAAAACTTCATTACGGCAGCGAAATCAATCCTCAGTGGACTACTGTCTTGGGGACTGAGCTTCAGACTTACGAAAGCCTTGATCTTGAGTACACAGTGGAATTGAATGCAGCTGGCGAAATCGTTGGCGGCGAGTGGATCTCATGGGTCCGCCCAGACTTCCTCTGGTTCCGCGGCCAAGCGCCGTTCACTGGTGAGTTTGAAGTGTTGGGTGATCTCTACGAAGCAGCGACTCAGTATTAATTTGAAAGAGGGCCGGGATTAATTCCCGGCCCCTTCTTTTGGTTTTTCGACGTTCAGCAATTCATCTACTTCTTCGATATCAAACTCAGTGAGGCCGTACGGATTGTCTTTGCTGTTCAAATCCTCGTCCATGTAACGCTTACCTAAGTTTTCTTCAATCTCATCGAGGCCTTCTTGCTGTTGTAGGCCACGATTACGCTCTACTTCTTCTAAGTTTTGGTCTTCCAACAACTTGTCTTCGTCGAGCTTAGCTTCTTTGAGGAGTTTCTCGGCTCCTTCAATCTCGCCTTCCAAACGTTCAAGCGCTTTCAGGTCACGCTCAGAATCTTTAATCACACTCTTCTCACGTTCTTGGCGCTCGAGTTCAGCGAGCTCATCTTCCGTGAGCTGGATCTTGTCGGCTTTATCCAACAATGAGTCGTTCAGGTCTTCGACCTTCAACTCCACATCCAATTCTTCCAGCGCTTGCTCATCGACTGCGTCGCGCACGCCTTTGGAACTGGCTTTCTTGGCCATGGTGGCGCGCAAGGCGGCTTCTTTGGTTTTAGTAATCGCAATATCACCGGCGTAGAAATCACGGACACTGCTTGAAACGAGGCAGGTGGCAAAGTTATCAGTCAGTGTGATGACTGTGAGCTCGCCCGTTTTGTAAGTCGGCTGACGAGCAATCACTCGTCCATTCATACGATCTTTAAAGCCATACATTTCAAATACGTTCCCCATCTCGACACCATCCGCACGACCGCGATCGATGTAGATCACATCACCGAATGAAATGGCCTGCTGGATTCCCGCATGTGTTCCCAAAATGGCGGCTTCAATCAGACGACCATTAAAGGTTTGGGTAATACGATCAATCTTGGGAGTATAGACAGTCACGCGATCATTACGTTGCATGACGCCGATCGTTTCTTCAACCTTGGCTTCCCACTTGTCGGCGACTTTCGCCACGATACGGATTTGGCCGGTGATTGAGTACTTGAACCCTTCACGATCTGAGTTCGGATGTTTAACTTTGCCTTCGGCTGCGTAGATCGAGAAACGATCTCCAGGCAACACGTTTACACTTTCATCAAAGGTCACATACATGTGATCGTTGTGAGTGAAGAACACGTTCTCGTCCGGGCCCGAGTCGATCTTACCGAAATCCTGTACCGGATTATTGGTCACGAACGTGTTGAGATAAAACCCTTCTTTGATCGAGAACACAATGCGTGAACTCTTATCAAAGCCGGCCTTATCATACTGAGTGGTAGGCACCGACTGAACAAGGCTTTGGGGTGGTTCGTAGTTTTCGTACTCTTTCACCAAAGCAATGCGGCTGGCGCTTTCCAAATCTTGAATTGTATCAGCGGTTGAGTATTGAACGAAGACACCCTGATCAACGAGATTTTTTCTTTCTGTTAACCAATCGGGCTTCGCCTCATCGCCCCAGACGGAGAAGTCGCTGTCAGTGGTGGCCACAGAGGCCACTGCTGCTGAGCTGGCGCCGGGCGCTGACTTAATTTCTGCTTCACTGAAATCACCGAGTTTAATCTCAGGTGCGCGATCACCACTACCGGTAGAGAACGACAACACCATTCCCGGCTCAATCAAGTGCGGGTTGGTAATGAACTGGTTCAACGCCCAGATTTTTGGATAGTAAAACCCGGAACCGAACAAACGTTTTGAAATTTTAAAGAGCCAATCATCTCTCACGACTGTGTAAGAGCTGACCTTCGCTTGAGTCGCGAGTTCGTTCCATTCGTTATTAGAAATCTGACCTTGGACTGATGTGGCGAGTTCAAGGAGATTGCGCTCTTCATTGCCGACATCAAACACCGAGGGTGCACTTGAGACGTTCACAGAATCGTTCACCACAGGCTTTTTTGTATCTGGGCCGGTCAATCCTGGAGCTTCAGAATCAGGAGTTGTATTCGTATTTGAGGGAGTGAACTCAGGTGAAGCCAGCTTGCCTTCACTTAAGTCGGTGTCATTCAAATCAGCTTTGAGGTCGTCCAAATCATCCGCGCCAGCTTCCGGCAACGGCTGCGGCAAGTCTTCATCAGCGCTCTTAACGGCATCGGCCAATGAATCGGATGAGCTATCAGTAGGAATCGGTTCGAGTTCAACATTTTCGAGGGTGCCCGTTTCAGCAGGAGGAAGAACACTCTCTTCCGTCGTGGCGACCGGAGCTGTTACTTCTTCAGTGGGTACGTCGCTCAGAGTTTCTGTGGCGGGCTTGTCAGCTTCGTTGAGGAGTTGATTGAGATCATCACTCTCCACCACATCCAACTCAGGGATGCCTTCTTCATCTTGCCCAACAGCTCCTTGGATGAGGAGCGCCGACAAAATTAGAGCGGTGAGAGTTTTACGGCTCAATTAAACTCCAATCTGGAAAACATCTTTCAGTAACGAGAGGTACTGAGTTTTCTTTTGTGTCTGGCCTAATTTCTCACTGCAAACAGCAGCGTTGCGAAGAGCATCGAGAACAACACCAGAATAAGACATGCGACTGATCACGCCTTCAAAGGCCTGCAACGCAAGATCGAACTCTCCTTGTTGCATGAGCACCTCACCCATTTGCAACTGAGCACGTGCGCGAATCGCTGGCACAGCTGATGAAGCGAGTTCTTGGAATGATTTCATGGCTTCTGTTGGGTTGGTGGCACGCATGGCCTGCGCTTGACGGTAGCGATTAAGCTGGCCTTCCACATCGCCAATATCGAGTGGAGCCGTGGCGGCTGCACCGCTGAAGGCATCGACCGTTTCAACACGTGGGCCGTTCTCTATGCCTTGATTCGTGAGCATCGGAGCTTCGCGCAGCTCCGTGACGAGAGGATCAGACGCGCGACCATCTTTCAACGCCTGGTACTGACGATTGAGTTCTTCGTAGCGCGACAGCAATTCATCATACTCGGCCTTAGTGACCGAGGAACGAGTGTCTTTACGAGCAACAGTGCCCTTCTTTGGTTTTTCATCTTCGCCCACGAGCTGACGCTCCATGCTTTCAAGCCATGAACAAGATGAGATCAAAAGAGCGAGCAAAACTAACGGCAAGTTTTTAGTGAGTTTCAAACCGTCCTCCGTGACTTAAGGCCTGAAAACTTTTAGATTCCTTATTATATTCTAAAGTCCGAGAACACCATGTCAAGGAAGCCTTGTGACAGCGCGCTATTTGTTGAGCAAAGAAGTCTTGTGTCTGACGGTGCGAGTGTCGAAAGAAGACGCTGGTTACATGCTTCATCTTCTCGAGGCCTGCGATAATTTATGCTTCCCCACCACACTTCCTGTTGAGAAAGGTGCAGGCTGGCGCGACTTACTTTTACGTGCCCCTATCGAGTGGGAAGTGGAATTGCGAAGATGGTTGGCGGAACTACAAAAAGAAATCCCGGTCTCCGTGATCGAAGACCGGGTGATCAAAGACTAGAGTTTGCTATAAAATCCAAGGACATCTTCGGCATGAGTCTTAGTGTCGACCTTGCTGATGATGTGCTGAATGCGGCCTTCTTTGTCGAGCAAGAATGACTGACGAAGAATCCCATCAAAGGTTTTCCCCATAAATTGTTTCTGCCCCCATGAGCCGTAAGCTTCGGCCACTGAGTGATCTGCGTCTGACAAGAGATCGAAGTTAAGACCGTCTTTCTCTTGGAACTTCTTCAAAGCCTTCGGTGCATCGGGGCTGATCCCCAAAACCACAATTCCGTTAGCAGCGAGGTCAGACTTCTTATCGCGTAGGCCACAGGCCTGAACGGTGCAGCCGGGAGTCATGGCGCGTGGATAGAAATACACCACGACGTTTTGGCCGCGGAAGCTTTCCAACGATACTGACTGGCCGTCTTGATTGAGCAAAGTGAAAGTCGGGGCCACAGAACCGAGCG
>JBEIPE010000141.1:0-7402 GCA_040377215.1 Halobacteriovoraceae bacterium | reverse complement strand
TCTTTATTTCGCATTGGTTGTTTCAGGTGAAAAAGTTCCTGAAACCCGCTTTGGAAATATTCCTCAAAGTTCACTGCTCTATGACATGGGCTTTCGTAGCGGCGATGCTCTTCGCGAAATCAACGGTAAGCCACTCATCTCATTTGATGATTTGAATCTGGCAGAGTCGATGGTGGATGAAATTAAAGTTGAGCGCCAAGGCGAAATGCTTTCGATCAAGCCAGCTTATAATGCTACCGCCTTTATCGATCTTCTCATGGAGCATTCGGCTGCGACCTTGAGAGCACCTATCTTTGTTGATCAAACAGGCAAGGCGTTCGCTTTGACTCGCCAACAAGATGTTTACGATCCGGGCTATTCACTTGAGGAAGCTTCACTGGGCAAAGTTACTTTGTGGCTTCAGCCCGTTGCGAACATTAGCAAGACAGATGAAGTTCCTGTTCTTGAAAAGACCTCGGAAGTTGTTCCTGCTTGGAGTGATGAAGCTGGCTTTAAAGCTTGGATGGCTGCGAAGGGTCTTTACCCGATTGATCTTCAAGTTGGCAGTATTGTCATGCAATCACCTGCTGATAAAGCAGGGCTACGCCAAGGAGATATTCTCACCGGGCTTGCTGGTGACAAGATCATGGGATTTGAAGAGCTTCGTGCCCGCGTTCAAAAAGTAAAAGCTGGCGAAGAGATTGCTGTGAATTTCTTGCGCGAAGGCAAAACTCTAGAAGTGAAGTTGCGTCCTGAGACTCGCACTGTAGACAAGAAAACCGTCATGACGATTGGTGTTTTCAGCGGTCAGCGCATGGTTCTTCCGCGCATGCGTGAAACAGCGCCAGAAGGTCTTTTCTCGGCATTAGGTATGGCGTGGAATCGTACGGTCGACGGAGTTGTGAAGACAGTCGCCGGTTATAAAAAACTCATCACGAAAGAAGTGGGGCTGAATAACATTGGCGGACCTTTGGCGATTGGCAAAGTCGCGAGCGATTCATTCCAGATCAGTCTTTCGATGTTCTTCCGCTTGATGGCGATTATCTCAATTAACCTGGGTGTGATTAATCTGTTCCCGATCCCAGTATTGGATGGTGGACACATCATGTTCCTCGGATTTGAACTCATCAACCGTGGGCCGCTTTCCCGTCGGAAGCTTGAACTTGCGCAACGTTTTGGTGTTTCTTTCTTGTTCCTGCTTATCTTTATCGCACTCTTCAACGACATCAGCCGCCTGATCTCTTGAGCACTCTGTTCATTGATACGTCTTATAACCAGACCATCGGTCTCCTCGGAAGCGAGGGGACCTGGACTGCCCGCAAGACGCTCGATGGACAAAAATCATCCTCTATCCTTCACGCGGAACTCCACGCCTTGCTGCTATCTGCAGGCAAGAAGCCAGCTGACATTACTGATGTTCTTTATGTGGCTGGGCCAGGTTTTTATACCGGCCTTCGTATTGCTCACGGCCTCGCCGATATGCTGCGAATTGAAGGCCGTGCTCTCCGTAACTTTTATAATTTTGAAATACCACGTCTTTTAGGTGTGAGTGACTATACCTGGATCACGAAAGCGTATCGCGGAGAAATTTTTGTTTATCAGAACGGAGAAACGTTTCTGTTATCTGAAAAAGACTTTCTCGCTCGCGGTTGGGATGGCGCGGTCTATATTCATCACACATCGGCACTTGATGCTGTCATGAATGAGAAAATTCCTCAGGCGCTTGCAACGGAAGCGTTAATGTTTGATCGGATTAAAGAAATCTCGCAAGTGCTTCAACAAACCCCACAAGTCAGAGACCTCTATTATTTCCGTCCACCGGAAGAAGAGTTCAAGCCAAGCGTATGATTAGAAGAAACTTTTTTCTTAAAAAGAAATGGGTCTTGCTGACAGCAGCGGCAATGATCTACGTATTTTTCTACTGGTCAGGTTTGGCCATGTGGCTAGTTCTCGGAGTGGGGGGAGGATGGCTTTGGCTTAATCGCCGCCGTGATATTCCTTGGCGTGATACTTTGAGAAACGACGGTGAGATGTTCCTTTCACCCGTCGATGGGGAAGTGGTCAAGATCGGAACTTGGACAGATCCCGAAGCCGGATTCACCTATAGTGAAGTGCGCTTGCGAATGAACTACATCAACAACTGGGGTCTTCACCTTCCAAGCTCATGCGAGATGGAGTTTTTAAAAAACTACCCCGGCCTTCGTTCAAATCGCAAAGACTTGGCCAATATCACCACTGATGAAAGTGGTCCCTTGGAAAAGACAGACATGGTGCTACGTTCAAAGAACGGAGTTGCCAGTCGTTTACGCTTTCTTCAATGCGAGATCGGCCGCTCACCGAAGATATGGATGAAGTCTGGTGACCGCGGTCGTGGCGCGGCGTGTTTTGGCTATTACCCTTTTGGGGGAAGTTTGATAGTCTATGTTCCACAACCCAGTGATATCCTCGTCGTAGAAAACGAGAAAATTTCGGCAGGCCAAACAGTCCTCGCCGTCTTTAAGACCCAAGAATAAGGACTCTCATGGCTTTTAATGACCGCAAACTTGCTTTCTTTCTACCGAACACTTTCACGGCGCTCAACATGGCGTGCGGTTACTCGGCCATGCTGCTTTCATTCAAAGGCAACTTCTACTTAGCGTGTATCTTCATCGTGCTCGCCGCTGTTTTTGACAGCATGGACGGCCGTGTGGCTCGCATGACAGGAACTCAGTCGAGCTTTGGTGAGCAGTTCGATTCACTTTCGGATTTGATTTCATTCGGTGTTGCTCCGGCATTCTTGTTCTATTTCCGTTTCCTACAAGACACAGGTCGACCGGGTATGATCCTGGCATTTTTGTTCATGCTTTGCGGAGCGCTTCGTTTGGCACGCTTTAATGCCAATATTGATCGCGTGAAAAGTGATTACTTCCAAGGCCTGCCGATTCCAGGTGGAGCGTGTGCTGTTACTGGTTTGGTTTTCATCTCGGTTAAGTTTCCTCAGATCGCGGAGCTCATGCCTGTAGTGATGCTCTACATTCTTTTCTACTCGATCCTCATGATCTCAAGTGTCCCATTTCCAAGCTTCAAAAATTCACCATGGGTGAAGAATCACAAGAAGCAAGTCTTGATGATCATCTTCTTGGTCTTGGCGAGTTTGCTTGCTTACGAAGAGATCATGGTTCTCGTGCTCATCACAGTCTACGTCTTCTCATCGCTGCTTTATGTGGCGTTCAATAAAGAGAAGTTCGCTGGGATCTTTGACTGGAAGAACGATCCAGAACAAGAAGCGTAAAATGCCAAGCTACCGGGCCACGCTGTCCTACAAAGGCACACGCTTTCAAGGATGGCAGGTTCAGCCCGAGGGGCTCACCGTACAAGGTGAGCTCAACAAAGCTCTTGCAGCCGTTTCAAAATCAGCAGAAGTTCGTAGCATCGGTTCGGGACGCACGGATGCGGGGGTTCATGCTCGCGGCCAAGTGGCCCGTGTGGATATCCCACTCGTAATCAACCCAGAAAATCTTTTGAAAGCGCTCAACACGCATCTTCCTCCCGACATTCGAATCGTCGCTTGTGAGAATTGCGAAGAGACTTTTCAGCCGACTTTCGATGCGATCTCTAAGTACTACTCCTACTTCTTCATTCAACATTCTTATCCAGATCCACTCGCAGGCGAGCTGGTGGCGAATTATGGTTTTCCACTTGATGTGGCGAAGATGCGTGAGGCCTGTCAGCTCTTCGTAGGTCGTCATGATTTCGTGAACTTCTACACCGAAGGTACTGAAATCAATTCAAGTGTACGCACTATTCATTCCTGTGAGCTGATTGAAGTGACTCATGGCGGAGCACCGTTTCCATTCCACGGTCCTGTCTATGAGATTCGTATTCACGGCGAGGGCTTCCTTAAGCAGATGGTGCGCATGATGGTAGGGGCCGTTTGGAGCGTTGGTAGAGGGAAAATCCCTGCTTCAGAGATCGCTGTCTCACTTGCCTCTGCGCGTCGGGAGCGTTTAGGCGCAGTTGCCCCACCTGAAGGTCTCTACTTAATGCGTGTGGTCTATCCCTCAAATTGACTTTTAACCTCGCTATGTTAGTTTGGGACCCTCTTTTCATATAACAAGGCGATTTTAATGAGCTATTCCATTCAAAACCTGAACGGTTGTACTAAGAAATTTACTTTCAACTACGAGCAAGTCGACCTCACAAAACAAATCCAAGCAGCATTGGTTGATAAGCAACGTAATGCGAACTTGAAAGGTTTCCGCAAAGGCAAAGCGCCTTTGGACATGGTGAAAAAATTGTTTGGCCCACAAGTTGAGAACGATGCTCTTTCACGTTTCGTTTCTGAAGAATTCTACGCAGCTCTCAAAAAAGAAAATATCCGCGCTGTGGGTTACCCATCATTCGCGAACACGAAATACGAAGGCGGCAAGAACGTTGCATTCGAAGCGACTGTTGAAATCGTTCCTGAATTCGAATTGAAAGATTTCAGCAAATACACTTTCAAGAAAGACGACGACAAAGTCGGCGCTGAAGACATTGAAAACCTCAAGAAGCAATTCTTGGGTGCTAAAGCAGAACTTGCTGAAGTGACTGAAGCGGGCGCAACTTTGAAGAAAGGTCAGAGCGCAGTATTGAACTTTGAAGGTGAGCGCAAAGACGGTACGAAGCCAGAAAACATGAAGGCCACTGACTACATGCTCGAAATCGGCTCAGGCCAGTTCATCCCGGGCTTCGAAGACGGTATGATCGGCATGAAGAAAGGTGAAACGAAAGTCATCACTTTGAATTTCCCAGCTGATTACCACGAAGCTGACTTGCAAAATGAGCCAGTAAAATTCAAAGTCGATTTGCTTGAAATCAAGGAACGCAAGTTTCCTGAGTTGAATGATGAATTGGCGAAAGAACTCGGTTACGAGTCAGTAGCGGACTTCAACAAGAAGAGCACTGATCGCCTCACTGTTCAGAAGAAACGCGAAGTTCAAGCGAAACTCCAACAGCAAATCCTCGAGAAGATCATCGAAGACAACAAGTTCGACGTTCCTCAAGCTTTGGTTGAAGACCAAAAACAAAGCGTGCGCCAAGACTTGAGCCGCACTTTGAAGCAACAAGGCTTCAATGACGAGATGATCGGCATGTACTTTGAGCGTTGGGCCGCTGATGTAAATCAGAAAGCCGAGTTCCAAGTTCGTTCAGGCTTGATCCTCGATAAGCTTGCTAAAAAATTCAACGTTGAAGCGACTGAGAGCGATCTCGACGTTAAAGTTGAAGAGATGGCAGCACAGTCAGGCATGAAGCGTGATGATCTTGCTCACTTCTACAAGTCGAACGCCAACGTTAAGCGCAACTTGATGTACGCGATCCGCGAAGAGAAAACCTTCGAAAAACTCATCGCAGGTATGAAAGTTTCTTAGTTTTGATTCTTTGTCGCCTCACAGTTCTTGTGGGGCGACAGTTTTCTTCCCATCTATCCCCCTTCCATTTTTGTCTGCAGCTTAAATAATCCATCCACAATCCATTTACTGGCACGGCTTCCCATTTCGATAGTGAGGGAGACGGTTTCTTGAACGTTCCAACAGGCGCAGAGAGACCAAGTAATAGTATAGGCAACAGCCAGCGTTGCCGATCACGCAACTGAAGCCAAGCAAGTATAAGCACCAAGTGGCCAGCATGCGGCATAACCGCAGGAACGAATGTGTGAATCTGATCAAAGAACAGCACACTATAATGAAACCAAGACAGCGCCATCTCAATCCAGTCATGGATAAAAAATGAGGGGATCACTGCGAATAAAAGTGTGAGTGGAAAAAGAACCATCATCGGTATTGTCGCGATGAGATTGGCGAGAGGCGCGAAGATTGAAAAGGGTTGCTGAAGAACCCAGCACAACAACATCTGCGCGAACATGAACCACAATACTTTCCAACGGGGCGGAGCAAACCAGCTCAGTCCTAAAAAAAGCCAACTGCAGGTCCAACTCAAAGGATGCAGCTTCCAAGAGACTAAGGCCCCTTCAAGCAGCATGACGGTCATGAAGAGCCACAGATGTTTGGCACCACCGGGGACAATTTTGACCCACGCCACCCTTGCGAGTGCCTGCAGGCCTGGAAGAAAGGTTGAGAGCAGTCCGATGACTGCAAAAAAGCCTGTGAGATTGCGAAAGTATTTGAGCAGTGGTTGCAGTGTTGCGAGATGGACGCCTGAAGGAGTGAACAGGTGACCTAGACCCAAGCGATAATAAGTCTTCTTATCAGCACGAGAAAAACCTCGATCATCGCCGGTGATGAGGGCCTTCCAAAGAACGGCACCGGGGCTTTTAGTCGCAGGGAGTCCGGGAAGGACTTTAACCAGAGGTGATGGTTTGGGCGCCCGGAAGACTGTTGTCCCGGAAAAAAGCCCAAAAAAGAGCAGGGCAGATAGAACGATTATCAGAGGGGAATGGGGCATAAACGGGTCAAAGCAAGAGAGGCGCCGGCCCTAACTTGGACAACTTGCTAAAAAGAGGGTCCCGGAAGAGGTCCTGAGTGCGGCCGATATGGCCTTTCAGGAAGAAATTGGATAGCTAGATGCTATGCAAAACGTAGTCGCAGGGGACATCGAAAGCTGGCTCAAAGAAGATGGAATCGGCGAAGTCGGGATCTACTGGCAGCGCCTTCCAGTTGTGCCCGTTCGTGCGCAAATCAAAATTAAATCTGATCTCACTCTCGCAGGCCTTCCATGGTTCTGTGCCGTTTTTGAAAAACTAGCGCCTGAGCTGGGAAAAAGTCTTCAGCCGTTAAACGAATACGAAGGACGTGAACTGAAGGCGGGCACTGTTATCGCTTTGCCTGTGTCGCTTCCATGGGGCGTGGCTATCACAGGTGAGCGGTTGGCATTGAATCTGCTTCATAAGGCCAGTGCTGTCGCAACGGCCACGAAGGCCCTCGTTAGTCTCACCGCTCCCGCTGGAATCAAAGTCTTGGATACTCGCAAAACCACACCGGGTCTTCGCGCGCTGGAAAAATACGCAGTCACTGTGGGTGGGGGTTGCAATCATCGCTTCACACAAGTGGATGCTTGGATGATCAAAGATAATCACAAAGAACTTTTAGGCCTTAAGGGCGCGGTAGAGTTTTTTCGTGGCCTCAATCAGCCTTACAAAAATCTCATCGTTGAAATCCACACTCTCGCAGAGCTTGCTGAGGCTCGCGAGCTAGGTGTTCAACACTTCCTACTCGATAATTTCACGCCTGATATGTTGGCGAGCGCTTGTGGAAACAAACGCGCAGGAGAGTTCTTTGAAGTCTCTGGTGGCATCAATCTTCAAACGGTGAAGTCTGTCATGATTGCTGGTGTAGACGCTGTCAGCAGTGGTGCCATCACTCAGTTCCCCAAAGCGGTGGATATATCGTTTAAGTTCCAACCGGAGTCTGTATGAGCGATCTTCAAACAGACGTTCTCATCATGG
>JBEIPE010000444.1:0-1825 GCA_040377215.1 Halobacteriovoraceae bacterium | reverse complement strand
GCAGGACGGCCGGCCAACAGTAAAATGCGGTCGGCAAAGAAGAGGGCCTCAGGGATATCATGGGTGACCATGACAACAGTGATGGGACGCTGCTTAAGAACTTGCGCCAAATAATCACGGGTCTCTAAACGTGTAAGATAATCTAGCGATGAAAACGGCTCATCGAGCAACAACGCTTCTGGACGACCGACAAGTGCGCGTGCCAACTCGACTCGTTGACGAAGACCACCGGAAAGTTCACGAGGGAAATGCTGAAGATGTCCTTCAATGCCCAATGTTCTCACTAAAGGAATAAGGTCCGCTTCACAATCAGCAGGTGCGCCCCGTAAACCGAGACGAATGTTTTCTTCCACTGTTAACCACGGATAAAGACCGTCCGTTTGATGGACGCGGCGGAATCTTTTAGGACGAGAAACAGCGCCGCTGGTAGGTTCACGATCACCTGCGAGGATCTGTAGCAAAGTGCTTTTCCCACAACCGCTGGCGCCTACGATGGCGATGAACTCTCCATCCTGCAATTCAAAATCAAGTCCATCCAGCACGAAGTCTTTGCCGTAGGCGAAACGCAAATCTTTGACTTTGAAATTATTAGCGCTCATGGCCCCACCTCACTTCTGGGCGCAGGGCCAAACGTTGCAGCAAAGTATCGGCACCATGAGCAAGAGCACCGATGGCGAGAATATTCACAATCAACAAATCGATGCGCATGCCATTGCGGGCATCCATGATGGCAAAGCCCAGGCCTTCACGACCGGCGAGCATTTCGGCAGGCACAAGAATGATCCAACCGAGCGTTGCTACCAATCGTGCGGTTTGCAGCAAGCTCGGTGCAATCGCAGGAAAAGTGATACGCGAAAGTAATTCCCAGCCTTGGAAGTTATGATCGCGCGCCACGCGGAAGTAAACCTCCGGCACGCTCTGAACGGCGTTGGCGGTGGCAAAAAGCCACGGCAGCACACAGCCGACAAAAACCAGGAAGACGACCGGTGGATCACCCACACCGAACCACACCACGGCGAAAGGAATCCACGCCAGGGGTGAAATACTGCGAAGAAAATTAAGAGGGGGAACGAGCATCTTACGCAAGCGAACATGATGACCCAGCCACAACCCGATAGGTGTGCCGATCAGGACGGCCAAAAAAAGACCACAAAGAAGACGGTAAAGCGAAGCGTAGACATCGGCGCCTAAGCGTCCTGAAGTCGCTTCGGTGATCAGGCCGTTGAAAATCTCTACGAGCATTTAGATCTCTTTTGAAAACACGTTCGGATCACCATGGACTTTGATGGCAGCAAAAGAGATCACTCCAACAATAATTCCACCGACGATATCCGCGATGTGATGCTGCCAAGTGAATAGCACTGACGCTACCACAAGTCCGAACCACAAAAGATAGAGCATTTTCCAAGGCGTCGATAGGAAGCGCCAGAGGATGAGCAGTGACAGCATGGCCATGGCCACGTGCATGGAAGGCAGAGTGTTGTTGACCCCATCGAGGCCCCAAACAATATCAAACCAAAAGTTCCAACCCGGCACTTCAGACGGACGCACAAAACTGATAGGGGCCGGCATAAGATAAAAAATCGCACCGCTCATCACCGTCGCCATCGCCGCGGCTCGTCCCAAACGACGAATCTCACCAGGATTGGTGAACAGCACAGGAGTCATGATCATGAGATTGAGAGACATGTAAGGAAGAATCATCGCCGGGATAAAGGGCATACTCAATTCCCAATCGAAGGCAAAGGAGTAGGTCTTAAGGGCGAACTTCGCACGCCAATTGGTGTAGCCGTAAACGATGGCAAACAGCGGAATACACCACATT
>JBEIPE010000056.1:0-11832 GCA_040377215.1 Halobacteriovoraceae bacterium | reverse complement strand
AGCGAAGCGCTCAAGGCCACCGCCGGTGTCTACCGAAGGCTTCGGCAATGATTTGCGTTTGATCTCGTCGCCTTCACGGTATTTTTCATACTGCATGAAAACCAAGTTCCAGATTTCTACGAAGCGACCTTCGTCATCGATCTCTTGCAAACCAGGAGGTGTACCAGTTGATTTCTCAGGGCCGTGATCAAAGAAGATTTCCGTGCATGGGCCGCATGGACCGACGTCGCCCATTTCCCAGAAGTTACTTTTGTCGCCGAGCTTGTAGATCCACTCCAGCGGCACGCCCATATCTTTGTGCCAGATGTTCAGAGCTTCATCGTCACCTTCGTGAACTGTGACACGAAGTTTTTCTTTCGGGATTTTCAGATCAACCGTGAGAAGTTCCCATGCGAATTTGATGGCATCTTTTTTGAAGTAATCGCCGAAGCTGAAGTTACCCATCATTTCGAAGTAGGTGTGGTGGCGAGCCGTGAAGCCCACGTTTTCAAGATCGTTGTGTTTCCCACCAGCGCGTACGCATTTTTGAATGGTCACCGCGCGACGATTGCCTGGTGTGGCTTTGCCGGTGAAGTAATCTTTGAACTGGTTCATCCCCGCATTAGCGAACAACAACGTATTGTCGTTATGGGGCACGAGCGACGAAGACTTGTGTTTATCGTGTCCGTTGCGAATGAAGTAGTTGCTAAAAGCATTACGAATTTCTTGAGCGCGCATAGGTATAACCTCTCCAAATTGAGGCTCAAAAATACCATGGCCCTAGAGAGCGCGCCTAATAGGTTTTATTGTGAAATAGTGCGTTAGTTTTCGTCGGAGGCAGGTTTCATGGCGGCATCCACTGCACGCTTCACTTCATCCCAGCCATAACCCTTGGAGAGTAAGAAACGGCTGACCTTATCGCGCAATTTTTGCTTTGCAAGACGATCTGTGGGGACATCTTGGCCCCGCAGCTTTTTGGCCACGAGCTTGGCAATCACATCGCTTGAGCTTGTGCCGGAGTCATCACGCATTTGAGTCAATTCGGATGATACAAACTCGAGCTTTTCCTGGCTCCCACGGCGCTTGATCATGTTGTCGGAGTAACCTTTGCTGATCCAGCGTTTCGCGAGCATGCGCTTGTATTCTTCTTCGCGCAGGAAATTCTTTTCGATGAGCTTTACAACTGTGGAATCGATCTCTTCAGCTTCGTAGCCCTTGAGTTTCATCTTCTGGCGGATTTTGTATTCGGAGTAGTCTTGCCCTGAGAGCAAATAGAGAGCGTACTGATACGCCGTCGTGCTTGGTTTTACTTTTTCGGGTTTGGTTTCTTCAGAATACATCTGTACCTTGGGTCGACTTCGGCTCCTGCCTCTCGTCGACATACCGGTCATCCTGACCATAAACAAAGGGCCCCGTGTGGGGCCCTTTTTAAAAACTACTGAACTTTTTTGCCTTTAGCTGGCTTCGCTTCCACTTCGTCTTCGATCTCGCCCGTAGCCATGTTGACCTTAGCGATCTCGGTTGGCTTCACGATGCCGTGCTTAGCGAAAACTTTCTGGCGAATTTCTTCCATGATGGTTGGGTTTTCTTTGAGGAAAACTTTCGACTGCTCACGGCCCTGGCCGACTTTCTGGTTGTTGTATGAGTACCAAGCGCCGGCTTTCTCAACGATGCCTTCTGCAGCAGCTACGTCGATCAAGTCGCCAGTCTTAGAAATGCCTTCGCCGTACATGATGTCGAATTCGACTTCTTTGAATGGTGGAGACACTTTGTTCTTAACAACTTTGATACGTGTGCGTGCCCCAGTCGTCACTTCGCCGTCTTTGATCGCACCAATACGGCGGATGTCCATGCGCACAGATGCGTAGAACTTAAGAGCGTTACCGCCGGTTGTTGTTTCTGGGTTTCCGAACATCACACCGATTTTCATACGCAATTGGTTAATGAAGATCACTGTGCAGTTAGAGCGAGAAATTGAGCCTGTGAGTTTACGAAGAGCTTGGCTCATGAGGCGTGCTTGCAGGCCCATGTGTGAGTCGCCCATTTCGCCTTCGAGTTCTGCTTTCGGAGTCAGAGCAGCGACTGAGTCGACGATCAACAAGTTCACTGCGCCTGAGCGCACGAGCATGTCGGCGATCTCAAGAGCTTGTTCACCTGAGTCTGGTTGAGAGATGAGTGTGTTAGGAACATCGACGCCAAGTTTAGAAGCATAAGATGTATCGAGTGCATGTTCTGCATCGACGAAAGCGACAGTGCCGCCCATCTTTTGGCATTCAGCTGCGATGTGAAGAGTGAGAGTTGTTTTACCTGAAGATTCTGGGCCGTAGATTTCTACGATACGACCTTGTGGAATACCGCCGATGCCGAGAGCGAGATCAAGGCCGAGTGATCCAGTCGAGATTGCCGCGATTTTTTCTTGAACCTGATCGTTGCCCAAGCGCATGATAGCGCCTTTGCCGAATTGCTTTTCGATGGAAGAGAGTGCGAGTTCGAGGGCCTTCTTCTTGTTAGCCGCGTCACCGCTGTTTTCGAAAGTGCTGTTAAAAGCCATGCTGTGTCCCCTTGGTATTCAATGATTTCGGGTGTGTGTGTATATTCACGCTAACACCCGGTTGGCGTTGGTGCCAAGGGTTTTTCATGCAAATGTACGGAAAAATTACGGAAGCCCAAATTATCGGAAACTTAGAAAATTTGACTAAAAGCGTTGGAGAAAATTGGATAGGGCATAAACAAAAATTCCCGCGAACACTCCAGAGACCACATCATCGAGGATAGTTCCGGCGCCATTTTTCACTTTTTTATCGAAATACGATGCAGGCCAAATTTTTACAATATCGAAAAAACGAAAGGCGATAAAGCAGGCAATCCACAGAGGAAGAGTGGTGGGTTTAGCAATGGCCCATGTGAGTGCCATTCCAATGACCTCATCGATCACAATCCACTGAGGATCTTGCAACTTAAGTTGCTTCTGAACTTTGTCGGCGGCAAGACACGCGAGCACTGTTAAAAGTGCGATGAAAGAAAAATTAATCCACGCCGAAAGTTCCAGCAGACTCCACGCGTAGATGAAGGGAAGAGCTGCGAGTGTGCCCACGGTTCCTGGTGCTTGTGGTGCGCGTCCTGCGCCAAACCACGAAAGATACAGGACAAGAGCTATATGAGGACGGTTGTTGTTTTGCTCTTTCATATCATCTGAGTTAGTTTTTCCACCTATTTTAGCCTGAACGAGAGGACAGCGATAGTGATTCAGCGTCCAGATTTTCTCGCCCAGCATCTTTTCAACTGGGAAACCCTGCACTTGGTGTGCAGCGGTCAGTCCTCGCTCGACGCTAAGAACTACCTCACAGAAATGTATGACCGCGATCAAGTCTATGACTTCTTGGGCGGCTACGGTTTCGATCTTAAAAACCCAGTAGAAAACGCAGAGCTTTTTGGTAACTACCAAGAAGCGATTCAATTCATTAAGCGCTATTTCTTGAAAGAAGGTAATCCTGATGGTTTGCCGCTTTCAGTCCCAAGCTTTCTCTACACATTAACGGACATCTCTGAACTGTTCTTGTTGGCCACCGGCAAAGCAGGTTCTAAGCCAAATTTAGAAGAAGAGTTGTGGGCAGGCGTTGTCTTGAAAGTCATGCACACCATTTTGCATGCAGATAAAGATCTTCGTTACCGCTACTTCAGTGTGATTCAACAGCAAATCTTCGATCGTTTTTATAAATACGTTTTACGTGATGAAGAAAATAACCTGTGGATCAAAAATGATCATGGCTTCACGGTGCCCTTGGTTGATTTCCAGACCAAGGCCAAGAAGACACGCGAGTCGATCATCATCAAGCTTTTGCACAAACAAGAAAACGTGGCCGAAGAACTTTTCGATCGTATCGGTGTTCGTATCGTAACGAAAACGAAAGTCGATTCTTTGCGCGTGCTGAAATTCCTCGTCACCAATTACGTGGTGATGATCAATAACATTAAGCCGAGCCGTTCCCAGAATACGTTGGTCGATCTTGATATGCTAAAGCGCCGCAAGAATACCTTGCTCAAGAATTGTTATCGTCAGGGATGGAGTGAAGCTCAGTACTTAAAAGAGCTCGAGCTTTTGGTTGAGCAGTGTGTGCCACATAAGGCTTCCGAGCATAACCAGCATTCATCACAAGAGTATCGCGCTATTCATTTCACGGGTCGTCAGTTGATCAAGTATCGCAATCCGTTCATGGCGCATTTTAACGAGATTCGTAAGGCCGCTTTGCAAGACAAAGAGAATCCGTTGGCCAAGCAGCTTCTGGCGCTTGATACCACGCCGATTTCTCGCGACGTCCGTTTCTTCTATCCGTTTGAAGTGCAAATTACCGATGAACTAAGCCATCAGCAGAACACGCAAGGTGAGGCTAGCCATCAAGAGTATAAAAAATCACAGGTCAAGTCGGCCATGCGCCGAATCTTCAAGCCCTTGATTGAGTTGAAGGGTCTTTAGTTCAGTTTTTTCTCGAAGAAAATTTTCATCCGTGCATTCACGAATTCAGGAAAGTCTACTTGCGGGACGTGAGAGCCTTCTTTGATGAGGTAGAGCTCTGAGCCGGCAAGACGCTGTTGCAAGAGTCGTTGAAGATGAAACGGAATGACACGATCACGGTCACCACCGATAATCAGAGCTGGAACATTCATGTTCTCAATATGAGCAAGAATGTCATGGGCCTGCATCTGGTTAAAGAGTTGTAGAAAAAGATCAGGGCCAAGCTGGGCGACACGATTCATATAGACTTCAATGAACTCACGTCCGACCTGCTTCTCGTTAAAGCCCTGTGAGTGAATTAATTTGAGTGTCATGGGATTCATTGCCTGGGTGTCCCAGACGAATTGAAAGACTTCCCGATAGCGTTTTAGAATTTCTTCCGTCACAGGAACGATGTATTCCATAAGATTTGTATCAAACATGACGTCTTTCACGGGCAACACAGTTCCTGAGAGTAAACACATGGCGTGGATTTTTTCAGGATGGCGGCGCGCGAGTTCGAGAGTGATATTAACACCCATGCTATGGCCAACGGCCGCGACCGTTTTAATATTTAAATGATCAAGCATTTCATTGATATCGAGTGCAATACGCTCGAAGGTTACATTTGATAGATTGTCTTTGCCTGAACTTTGAAAGTGCGCACGATAGTCGTGAAATAGAATCTTGTAGCCGGCCTTAGAGAACCATTCAAGTTGGTACTTCCAATGCAGGTTGCTGCAGACCAGCCCATAATTGAAGAGCAGGACTTTTTCGTGACTGGTTTTGAAATCGATAGGGAAGTTGGTGGTGTAGAAAATCTGCTCACCGTCGCTCGTCTTGAAAAAATTCGCGTGAAGTTGCACGTTGGCCTACTTGCTTTTGGCGTTGAGGAGTTGAACCAGATTGAGTAGCGGAGACTCCTGCGCGACCAATGTCTTCAGCTTGGCATCGAGAATTTGTTTTTTAGTTTCCACTTCTTTGTACTCCGCAGCGGTGATCTTAAAAACGATCTCACCCACCTGAAGCTGGTCACCCACATTGAGCTTTCTTGGCTTAGTGGCCCGTTTGCCGTTGAGGAGCCAATATTCCATGATGGGGCCAGGCTGGGCCTGCAAAAATTCAGGCAGGACTTCCAGCATAAAAGCATTCGACGGCAAGATACCAGCTGGAGAGATGTCTCCTTCAGGATGTCCGAAATAGATCTGGTTCTTATGAAAGCGCCAAACGCCCTCGAACTCAGGATCAGAACACGCAGTAATGTGGATTTCTAACATAGTTAGATTGTATCTAAAATCTTCTGATCGCGGGCGAGCTTCAGCAACATAGGATCGATTTTGCCTGGATTATTCGCCATGAGATGTTGAACGTCTCGGTACACTTTCTCAAGGACATGCGAATGCTTCATGAAGTCGGCCACACGCCTACGCGTGACTTCACCTGACTGGTCCACTCCGAAGAGATCGCCTTCGCCGCGGTTTTGTAGATCGGCTTCGGCAATGACAAATCCGTCGGTGGTTTTTTCTAGAACTTCTAAGCGCTCCATCGCCCCTGGGCCGAGGTCTTTATCTAGCACTAAGAAACAAAACCCTGCCTTATCGCCACGGCCTACTCGGCCGCGTAGTTGATGAAGAGAGCTCAGGCCAAAGCGTTCTGGGTTGTAGACACACATAAAAGCCGCGTTCGGTACGTTAATACCGACTTCAATCACACTCGTAGCGATGAGAATACGAATTGTGCCTTCGGTAAATGCTTTCACCGTGGCTTCTTTGTCTTCGGCTTTCATTTTTCCATGGAGCACGGCCATGGGAACACCCGGAAGCTCTTTTTGATACTGCTGAAAAGCATCCGTTACGTTTTGGAGCGCCATGGTCTCCGATTCTTCAATGGCCGGGAAAACCATGTAGCCTTGATCGCCACCAGCGAGACGCTGCTTGATGAATTCGACGTATTTGTCGTAGTTAGCTTTCGCCACGATGCGAGTTTTGATGCCTTTGCGTCCGGCAGGCATAACTTTGATGGTGGTGAAATCTAGGTCGCCATACTGAGCAAGAGAGAGTGTGCGCGGGATAGGTGTCGCCGACATGATCAAGCAGTGAGTGCCCGCACCTTTCGCTGTGAGCATCAGACGTTGTTCAACTCCAAACTTGTGTTGCTCATCAATAATAGCGAGTGCGAGCTTTTTGAAGATCACGCTTTCTTGAAAGAGGGAATGCGTGCCGATGACGAAGTTGGCATCGCCGCCTGCAAGTGCTTTCAAAACAGCATCTTTGCCTTTTTTCTTCATACTACCCAAGAGAAGAGCAGGCTTGAGAAAAGGCAGAGTACCAAACATCTCCGTGAGTGTTTTGGCGTGCTGATGGGCGAGAGCTTCGGTAGGACACATGAGCGCGACTTGGTGGCCTTGTTGAATGGCCACGAGGGCCACCAGCATGGCCACGACTGTTTTCCCGCACCCCACATCCCCTTGCAACATGCGCATCATGGGATGACCGGTATTCATATCCTCGAGGATCTGGTTCACAGATTTAGTTTGATCATCAGTGAGCGCAAACGGAAGTCGCTTGAGGAAAGCCGTGAGCGTTTCCTCGTCCGGTTGGATATTCGGTCCGACTTTTCTTTTAATAAAACGTCGTCGCGTGGTGATCTTAAGCTGATCCACAAAGAATTCTTCATAGGCCAGTCGTTCTTCAGCAGAGCTACGAAGCTCTTTTGTAAATTGGGCCGAAGGAATGCGCGCATGAAGAATTTGAAAAGCACGGGAGAGCGAAAGATCATTTAACTCATCAGTACCGTAATCAGACTTCAATCCTTGCCAAAAATCCGTAGGAAGATTTTCAAATAGTTTAGCAGTGTAGCTACCGGGGACTTTATTGACGGTGGGATACTCGACGAGCCATTCACCCAGTGTTTGCGCCCAGGCTTCATCGACGAGGGAGTGCACTTTCGGATTCACGATTTGGTTTTGTGCTTTCCATTCTTGCATGGTGCCCAGAAACCAAACTTTGTCCCAATCTTCGATTTGTTTTTTCTGTTGAGGATAGAGATTGAAAAAACGCAACGGAAGCGTGGCTTCGCCATCCAGCTCTTTCACCACAACAAACCCATTGCTGAGCAAGAAGCGACCCTTAGTACGTCGGCCATAGGCGGGTTTTACTTCACGGTGAATGACTTTTCCGCAACCAAGAAAGAGTTCTCCTTCGCGGGCCTCACGAAAAGGGCGAGGCTTAGGCATAGGAAGAGTGCGCAGAGGGAGCAACCACATGAGGTCATCAAGTGTTTTTACGCCCGCGGCAACGAGAGACTCAAGATGAGCAGAGGGAGTTTTTTTGCCAGCAGCGATCGCCAGCAAAGGAGATTCACCGCTAAGGTTAGCGGTATTCGACGGCTTGGACCTCATAGGTCACATCACCCTTCGGGGCCTTTACGACCACTTCATCACCAGACTCTTTGCCAATGAGCGCTTTGCCTAAAGGAGAGCTGTAAGAAATTTTACTCGCATCAGTCATCGCTTCGTCCTCGCCGACGATCTGGTAGGTGATCTCTTTGCCATTGGCATCTGTGATTTTGACAGTGGCACCAAAGACAATTTTGTTTCCTTGCATACCGTTCACGTTCACCACGCGGGCACGTGAGAGCTTGGATTGCAATTCTTGAATGCGTCCTTCGACGTGAGATTGTTTTTCTTTAGCTGCAGAGTATTCAGCGTTCTCTTTGAGATCGCCCAACGCGCGAGCCTCAGCGATGGCTTCTTTGACGTTTTCACGGTCAACCTTGATGAGCTGGTCCAGCTCAGCTTCCATCATTTTTTTTCCGAGAGCAGTCATGGGCGTTTCGATCATAGATCCTCTTATTTCTTAAACAGGGCTTTGGCTTTCTCTAGCATATCGTCTTTCGTTTGCCCTTTGCCTGCAGCGCCGGGCCCGAACTTAAACCATTCACAGAAATTCGCTTTCTCTTTCAGAACCACTCGTTCAGCCGAAGGTTCGCGGCACTCGTTATAGGCCGTCTTGTCGTAATGCTTGCACGAGATGCAATTCCTCAAATCAACGCCGCAGCTCGAACATTGATCGGCGCGACCAGGAGGAAATGCTTCCATGTAGGGGACATTCTTACCACAGCGAGGGCATTGAACCATGACTCAGAACTCCTTCTGCATCCCCATCCCAAAGCCGTTGCTATTGGAGGAATCTGGGTCGGCAGAAAAATAAATGCGTGGGGTGTTGCGTTTATTATGTTCTTCGATGGACCGCTGCAAAAGCCACTCATTATTATACTGATTTGTTCGGGAAATCAAATAACTCACAGCGATCATGGTGAGTCCGCCGAAAACGAGAGTGTTTCTTCCGGTAAAAGTCTCGTTCTTACCTTCGTTCGAGCGCAAGAAACCAGCCAGCACAGTGGCCGTTCCAAGTGTACTCAATGCAGCACCCTGCCAGCGTGGCCGGTTGTTTTGTTGATATTCGTTGAGCAATTTTTTTGCCACGGGATCACGTTGCAAGTAATAGCGCAAACCTTCGCCGCGGTTACTCGAGCTCGCATCGACGAGGACTTCTTGGTAATTCACGATCGCCGTGCGACTGCATGAATCAGCCGCGTGTCCTATAGGGGCAAGCAAAACAGCAACGAGAATAAGGATATGGGCAAGGTTGTGCACCCTATGAGCTTACAGTGCACTGGCGTATGATGGAAGCACAAGGAAGCTCATGGACTTGATAAAGACCGGCATCGGTCTATCTAAAACAATCAAAAACGTTGCGCGGTTTCGCGAAATCTTGACTGTTTTTAGCAAGAACGGATTCCAATCTCTCATCATGAAGTCAGGTCTCGGGACGGAGGTCCCTGGTTTAAGCACATCCAGCTCGGATGAAGACGTCAGTACTGAGACGACGGACGGCGGCGAAGAGTGGGGGGGGCTTTTGGGCCTTCGGCTTCGTCTCTCCTTTGAAGAGCTTGGTCCAAGTTTTGTCAAAATGGGCCAACTTCTTGCTACGCGCGAAGATATCCTAGATCCCGCGCTTATTCGTGAGCTTAAGAAATTACAAAATGAAGTGAAGGCGATTCCGTTCAGTGAAGCTAAAGATGTTATTGAAGCTTCGCTTGGTCGTACGCTTACGACGGTCTTCAGTGATATTGAACAAACACCAATCGGCACAGCTTCTATCGGTGTTGTCCATCGTGCAACTCTACTTACTGGTGAACGAGTCGTAGTTAAAGTGCGCCGTCCTGGTATTGAAAAAGTTTTGCGTACTGATTTTGAAATCGTGCGCTTCATTGTGGCTCAGGTAGAGCGAGCCTCTGAGAACATTCGCTATCTTGGGATTTCGCGAGTCATTGAAGATTTCTTCCGGGCGACGATGTCCGAACTCAATTTCATGACCGAAGCCCAGAATTGCGAACGCTTGGGTAAAAACTTGGCCCGTATTGATAAACACAATGACTTTGTGGTGCCAAAGATTTATCGCGAATTCTCGTCGACGAATATTTTAGTGATGGAATATCTCGATGGCCGTCCATTCAATCAATTCAAAACCCTCGAAGAGCTTGGTCCCGGCATGGTGGAAAAGCTCGAGAGAAGTGTAGAGCTGTTCGCACAGACATTGCTTTCAGATGGTTTCTTCCACGCAGACTTGCATGGTGGAAACTTCTTCATCATGAAAGATCAGCGTCTGGGTCTCATCGACTTTGGTTTGATGGGAACGCTCTCGAAGAAAAATCGCACCAACTTGATTGCTGTCCTTTATGCAGTGGTCACCCATGACTATGAAAACATGGTGTACGAGTTTCTCGAGGTTGCTGAGTACGATACGATTCCCGATCACGAAGAACTTATTCGAGATATTCGCGATAACCTATCGCCCTTTGTGGGTCTCTCTATTAAAGAGACGAATGTCACCGATCTTGTTCGCGCTATTATCAGTACGCTGACGCGCCATCGTCTTTACCTTCCTCGTGAATGGTTCATTATCTTCCGCGCTCTCATGACCTTAGATGGTGTAGGGAAGTCAGTAGGGCTTGATCTCAATATCTTTAAGATTCTCGAAAAAGACCTGCCAAAGCTTTTGGGTGAAGTGCTTTCAAAAGAGACGGCCAAAGAAGAAGCCATGTGGATCGGCAAAGACCTGCTGACTTCGTTGCGGATTCTTCCGAAGCATCTAAAGTGGTTTATGCGTGAGCAGGCCCGTCGTGGTTATGCTTTTGAACTTAAGTTGCAAGGCGCTGATGACTATGTGAAGTCAGTGTCGCGTTCATTGTATTTCCTGGGACTCTCACTTCTCTCAGGAACGTTTATTCTCGTCGGCGCGATGCCGTTGATGGGTAAGAATCCTGAAGCCTTCTCTCAGATTCCAACAATCACTTGGGTGTTCTGGGGAATTGCAGCTTTAATTCTGTTCCGCTCACTCGTCTTGAAGAAATACTAAATCGAATCTAGTCCACCGACATAAACGGGCACGCCGTCTGAGCGCAGACCGTGTTTACCGTAATTAAAAATCTCATCCATGAGTTCTTCGGCGTCCATCTTAATACTGACGCCTTGGCGTTCAACCACAAAGCGATCATCGCGGTAATTAAGTTCGAGTCCTAAGAGATGGGAAAGTTTACGTAGCGCCATGGGATGTGTATTGGGCCGCCACAGACCGACTTGCTGTAGGTCTTGCATAACTTCATCAGGTACCATTTCATTTTTGGCCGCCCACAAAACACCAGCATTACCGAGTTCTTCAGTAACACCGTTCACTCCATTGACATGAGCGAAGTCATGCAAGATGCCTTGCAGATCCATGCCCTTGCCACGGAAAACGTAGCCCTCTTTCATGCGAATCAATTCAGCTGAGGTGATGTCGGCGAGATCATTCCAGTCGCTTTCATCTCTTAAAGGAGAGAAGAAATGCTGATTCACTTGTTGGCGATAGAGAGTACTGATGTAAGCGCGCTCATGACTGTCTAAATCGATGAGGCGTTCTATAGAGTGTGGTTTTTCCGCCACTGTCGTGCGGTAACACCACTGCTTGCCCGCGAGATGAAAGTGCCACTTGTTATACATCTCATGCTTATCACTCCATAAAAGGAAGAGTGCACATTGAGAATGGAGAGTCGCAAGCACGCGTTCAAAGAGTAATTGAAAGAGTCCTTGTCCTCTTTCGCTCTCTGCGACAGCAATCCCACCCAACATCACTACTGGAATCGTTTCTCCCTGCCATACGAAGCTCTTGAGACGCGTTCCCACGTGGGCCACGACTGTAGAATTGGATGGATCTATCAGAATGTGTCGCTGTTGATTGTGTTGTGCACCTGCGAGCGGGGCAAAATCGACTGAAAATTTGAAATTTTTTTGGTAGGCAAAAGCTGCCTCAATCAGT
>JBEIPE010000216.1:0-5162 GCA_040377215.1 Halobacteriovoraceae bacterium | reverse complement strand
GACATGTAAGGAAGAATCATCGCCGGGATAAAGGGCATACTCAATTCCCAATCGAAGGCAAAGGAGTAGGTCTTAAGGGCGAACTTCGCACGCCAATTGGTGTAGCCGTAAACGATGGCAAACAGCGGAATACACCACATTCCTGTCCATAGAAACTGGACGGCATTTTCTTTGATTTGACGTCTTGAAAGCATGAATTCAATTATAAGTTCCTCTTATGGGTGCGACAACCATGAATATTTTACTCTCTCTAAGACAAAGCCTCAGCGCGATGGCATTTCAGGTGCCATGAAAACTTTTATCCTCGCGGTGATCCTAGGGACCCTCTCTCTTGCCCACGCTCAGGACAAGTACTACGGTGGCAAGTCCACCGAAGCGATTCTGCGTTTTGAAGGAAAAATTCTTCTCGCACCAGGGCTCACGGCCACACAGAAACGTGAAGCCATCGATGTCCAAGTGCAACATCTCATCGGCCACTTTCAAGCCCCGACTTTTCTTGCCAGCTATAAATATCCGGGTGTGCTCGGCCAGAAATACAAAGTCATTTTGGCACGTGAAGAGGCCCTCGCAGGTGCTGTGACCGTGGGTTATCGCTTCGAAGGTAAAGTGAACTATCATCGCAACGTTTTCAGAAACGGCAACAAGACCTCTGTTCCTCTCAACCTTCCCCTCGATCCTGAAGCTATCTATGACCTAGGTGTGGTTCGTGGAAAAAATCGTTGCACTGACGAACATTACAACGCTCCTGGTGACTTCTTCTATTTCTGGGATCCCGATATGGAAGGCTGCCCGTTGAAAGGCAACAAGACAGACGTCTTGCGTCTGAAAGGCACGCTGGAAAAACTCGACAACACAACTTCGACTTACCCAGAGTACGACCGCCTTTACGGCAAAGAGACTTTGAAAGCGTCCATCTTCATTGGCTACATCGATAACACCAGCAATCGTGACATCGGTGCTGCCACTTATCGCAGCTTGCGCGAAAGCTTGCCGCAGTTAGGCCTCACGCTGAAAGAAGAAAAGAAACAATTCCGCACGGCCAGCAGTGGCCGTGAGTCGACTGGCGGCGTGAATAATCGTGCGCGCTTTGAAGGCGAAGTACAAAATCAGCTCGGTGAGACGATGAAACTTGAACTCACTTTGCTTTTGAGTGAAACCGAAAGCGACAACAGCGATCCAACCTTTCATCAACATTTGGTGAATGCGTATCAGCACTCTGACCTGGTGGCCTACGACGGACACTCAGGTTTAGGCGGCAATCTTGATCTCAACAATCTGCCGGTGTTCACCTTCAACCGTAACTACCAAATCTTCTTCTTTAACGGTTGCAGCTCTTACCCGTACTTCAACCAAAACTACTTCGCGAGCAAACCAGGCGGCAGTCGCAACCTAGAGATCATCACGGCAGGTCTTCCTACACTTACGTCGACGTCTGAGAGCAATATGTTGGCTTTCCTGACTCCTTTTCTCAGCGGTCATCTCACCAGCTGGCAGAACATCATGAACCGCATTGAAGCTTCTAACGGCGAAGAAGACACCTACTTGATGGGCGTCAACGGTGACGAAGACAATCAATTCCTTCCACGCTAATTCCGCATTATACTTGAGGGACTAAGGAGTCCCTCATGAACCAGCCGGCCGGCTTTTGGATCCGTCTTCTCGCCCTCATCATCGATGTCATTTTGTTTGGGATTTTCCGTATGGCGATCGGCTTTGTGCTGACCGTCCTCGGTGTCATGCGCGAACCCACAGATGCTGAGCAACAGATGCTGCAGAAAATCGCCCAAGACGGTGGCGGACCTGCCGAACTGTTTGGCGCCTCACTAAGAATCTTTCACGAGACAGGGACCTTCGTGGCCACAGGATTTTTTGTGGTCATCATGTTGGCCGTCACGATCTTCTTTATTTCAGTCAAGGGCGGCACACCGGGCAAGCTTGCCCTGGGCCTTCGTATCCGTATGGCGGGCACTGATAGCAATGTACCCGCTTGGCGCGTGTTCATCCGTGAAGTCGTCGGTAAAAGTATCTTGTGGCCGCTCACGTTGGGCATCGGGGCCTACATGATTGCGTTCAATAAGAAGAAGCGCGGATTGCATGACATCGCGGCTGGAACAGTCGTGGTGAAGATAGCAGACGAATAGATCCAGCTTAAAAACAAAAGGGACCCATTCGGGTCCCTCATTGTTAAAAGCAGGCCTAGATCATTAAGCAGCTTTTTTATTGTCTTTGTTCTGGTACGCCGTGATGTCGATCACGTTAGAAGCAGCAGCAGGGCCCGAGCTCTTTTTGCCAGCCATGAGCTTAGCGTGGTTAAGCGCTTTCTCTTCTTTCTTCGTCAGTTTCTTTTTGTTTTTATCACCCATAATTTCCTCCTTCGGAAACGTCCCGCAGTTTTGGGGTATGACACCTTTTCGGTTGTCTGCAGGCTTTCTTGAGCGCCGCACTCAATTATTCTACCTCCGTTCTTAAATTTACGTAAAAACGGACACTTAAGAATGCCTCCCCGGCCACAAAACGGGCCATTCTGCCTCCCGTCTTGGCCGCTAACTCCCTATTTTTTTAAACAAAATCCTGTGGAGCCGTGATAAAAAAACAGCTCACAAAATGTCGGGGCGTAGCGCAGTGGTAGCGTGCTTGCTTGGGGTGCAAGAGGTCGCAGGTTCAATTCCTGTCGCCCCGACCATTCAATTTAAAAGAGATTATGAAGAAAATTTTTGTCCTGATCATGCTGTTCACCCTTATGGCGAACAACAAGCCCAAAGAGCATTCGTGTTCGAACCAAGTGTTCTTTAACAATCTCGTTCAGCAAGACAAAAATCTAGCTGCGGCGACCATTCATACTTTCAGCAAAACCGGAAAAGGAAATTTTTGGTTTTGGCATGAAAAGCGCGCCTTGCTGAACGCAGCGATTCCCGGCGAAGAAATGGCCTGTGAAACCCCCTCACTTCTCATCGTGCGCGAGCTGACTTTGAAAGACGGCATCGTGGCCGATGAAAAAGCTGTCGGCTCTAGTACCTATCTTGTGACAGCTGACTGGGCGAAGGACGCCATCTACCAAGCGATGATGCATGGAGAGACCATTCGGATCACGAAGCTGTGAAAGAAAACTGCAGAAGCGTTGGAAAGGCTCAGGCCATCTTCATTTGAAAAGCATTCACACTTTGATTTTCGGTATGAGTTCTAGAAAATACTTTGCAGCAGGAGAAGCACTCGTAATTTCATGACGAAAACTAAGCTCTTGTTTGAGTTGGTAGAGAGGAAAAGCCGTATTAAGTGAACGGTATTTAAAATTCAATCTTCTTGAAGCCAGGTACTCCACTGGTACTGGGACAATGCTAGTCCCGGTCCCAAGAATATAAACTGCGGCATTTAAGTTATTGGCGTAAGAACTAATCCTCGCAATCTGTTTTTTCTTTTGACTAAAAATCTCACGATCTAGATCGATCCGATTCCGATTGATAATGTCGACCCACGTTTTCGCGTAACTACCAACATCACTCGCTTTGACATCTGATTTACTCCAAAGTGGATGGGCCTCTGAAATGAAATGACCGATCGTTTCTTGTCCAACGATGCGATAAGAAAGTTGTGAGAGTTTTTGATTGAAGATTCCTAAACCAACATCTACCTCTCCATTTGCCACCAGTGCCTGAACCTCTTGTGCAGAGTGAACTTGCAAATTCAGCTTCATCTTTGGAAACCGTTTTACGGTTTTCTCCATGGCGGCTGAAAGTGTCTCGTTGAAAAAGTTATCAATGACTCCAATGCTTAACTGACCATCAAACTCTTTATCCTCTGTTAGAAAACTTTGATAGCCCTGCAACTGCTCTTTGAATTCGGTACACAACAGCTGAAGCCGTCGTCCTGCTTCTGTAAGCTTGAAACTTGCCCTTGTGCGTTCACAAAGATGAACACCGAGGTTTTCTTCTAATTTCCCTAAGGATTGCGTGATCGCAGGTGCTGAAACTCCGAGTTCTTGGGCTGCATTTTTCAGGCTTTGCAAACGAGCAATCGCCTCGAATTGGATGAGTGGATCTAAGCCTATTTTGAGAATATCCAATTTCATAGTTAATCTATTGTTAACCAATAAGTAATTTAATTTCAATTGAATTAATTATCCCCATTGATACTTTAATGTTGTTATAAACATTGGAGGAAGAAATGAGCCAGCAAGCTTCGTGTTCCTGTGGGCAGTTGTCCCTCATTCATACAGGTGAAATCACAAGGACATCCATCTGCCACTGCTTCGAATGCCAAAAGAGAACTGGTAGCACCTTTGGGCTTCAAGTTCTCGCGAAAGAGAGCGATGTAACGATCAAAGGGGAGTCCACGATCTTCAAGAGAAACGGTGACAGCGGAGGTGTTGCGACTTTCCACTTTTGCCCTAAATGCGGCTCTACTGTTTACTGGGAACTCGACGGCATGCCAGGGGCTGTCGCTATTGCAGCCGGTTCGTTCACCAATCCCAATCTGCCTAGTCCAACATTCATGATTTATAGTGATCGAATGCACCACTGGCTTAAAATGCCAGAGACGGCGGTTGAATATTTTGACTAGAGAACTCTCACTCGCATTTTTTTGAAATTCGAAGCATACTGGCTTCTATGAAGTTATTCGTTCTCGCTTTCTTCTTCTCCCTCAACGCCTTCGCTCAGCTGGAAGGTCGTTGGCTGGGTGTGGGTGGCGTGAAGATCACAGACGGTAAAACGACTCTACTGTTTGATCCTGTCATCACCAAGCCAAGTCTTTCTCATTGGCTCTTCAATGCTGAGCTCATTCCCGATCGTGCAGTGGTCACCGAGCGACTCAAGCTGTGGAATGTGACCCAGGCCCAGGCCGTCTTTATCAGTCATACGCATTTTGATCACGCTTCCGACGTCGGCATGGTCGCTGAACTCACCGGTGCCACGGTGTATGGCGGCCCTTCCCTGCAAACCGTTGTGAAATACCAAGCGCCCAAAGTTCCGTTCGCGCTCGTCGCGAATCAAGACACAGTTCCCGTCGGCGATTTTCGCGTGACACTTTTTAAACGCCGTCATGCGCCGATCATTCAGTGGGCCGATTGGCATTTCCATGAAGGTGATATCCCCAAGGACTTCGCAGGAAAATTCTGGCAGTTCTGGGGCGGGGAAACGTGGAGCTACTTTGTTGAGCATCCTCAG
>JBEIPE010000021.1:0-18908 GCA_040377215.1 Halobacteriovoraceae bacterium | reverse complement strand
GTGGGAGCTTGCGGTGGAAGCCGATCATGGTCGCGTGAAAAACTCATGGCTGCAAACAGGCTACTGGCGTCGTGATTGGGAAGAGCAGGCGCGGGGCCTTGCACTGATTCAAATGCAATCGCTGCTGGATGGACTTGTTCCCGAAGCGGCCACTCTGACAAATATCGCGTGGGTAAAAACCGTCGAAGATTATTTCCTCTGGCGTATTCCTGAACGCGCCCAAGCCGTGCGCATGTTGCTAATGGAGTTGGGGCGGATCTCGCATCACTTGAAAGTGCTGGGAGATTTAGCCGCTGATCTACAAATTGATGAGGGTCAAAAAGTTTGCCGGGAAACGCGCGAGCGCTGCCGTGCTCTTTTCCATTTCTACTCCGGCCAGCGAGTGTCGACGAGCGTAGGTTCGTTTGGGGGCCTTGCTGCCGATCTTCCGCCAGGCTGGGTGCAAGAAGCCATGTCGTTTATGCGTGGACTTGACGGGGCCCTTACTCTTTATCGTCGTATGGTCGCGCAACATCCGATGGCTTTGCGTCGTTTGCGCATGGCCGGCCTCTCTGCGCAGGATGCCCTTGAAGCGGGTCTTACCGGACCAGCCCTGCGTGCTGCCGGTGTGAATTTTGATCTACGTAAATCGCGTCCGTTTTATTTCTATCAAGACATTGATTTTGATGTGCCGGTCGGTGTGCGCGGAGATGCCCATGACCGCATGTTGATTTTGTTAGAAGAGTGCCATCAATCGCTGCGGATTTTGTGGCAAGTGATCGACAATCTTCCCTTAGGAAATTTTCAAATAGATATGCCCGGTGTGGCCGAGTTTAATGCAGGAACTTTGGCGCAAGATGTGTGGAGTGATTGGTGGAAAGCCGCCGATCGTGCGTGGAGTGCGCAGTACACAGCCGTTGAAGGCGTGAATGGCGAACTGGGTTTCCATCTCGTGCTGCGGCCGGATTCGGCCAAGATCTGGTCTTTGAAAATCAAAACAAATGCTATTTTATTAGCGCAGGCGATGCCGCAATTTTTGCGCGAATGCCCCGTGCCTGATCTTGCTCCTGCGATTACAACTTTAGACATTCAGGCCAGTGCGGTGGACAGATGATTATCCGACGTGAGCACTATGCGGAACTCTCTTGGTGGCAATGGACGCGGTTACGCAGCAGACTGGCCTGGGCGCGTTTCACCGGCGGTTTTGCTCGTGCACTTGGTCTAGAAAACACGGGTATTATTCAAACAACACCAGTGCAACAAAAAACAGTCACTTCTGTGTCAACTTGTTCACGTTGTGGAGCTTTAGGCCACCAGTGCACACCAGATATCACAACGTTTGATAAGAACGTGTGAGGGGCTTGTCTCTCTAGTCTCAGGCGTGGGACAATGTTTGAGTTACCGAACTCAAGCAAGGACCCCTCCAATGCGTACGATTCTGAATATTCTTTTTTTCATCGCTTCTTATTTTGCTGCGGCTTGGGCGATCCCTAAGTTCATCGGCACTGACGGCTTGATTGGCGCTTGGTTCGCCTCTTACCCATGGCTCTGGTTTGTGGTGTACACCGTCTTGGTGGCCCACCTCACCATCACTTGTATGAGCCTCTCTTTCCATCGTTCACATACTCACAAAGGCGTCGTGTTCAATCCTTACTTGGATATGGTCATGCAAGTGTGGCTCTGGTGTGTGACCAGCATGTCGAAGCCTGATTGGGTTTCTGTGCATGTGTATCACCATGCTCACAGCGATACCGAGAAAGACCCTCATTCACCAGTTCAGAAAGGTTTCTGGCGTGTGTTCCTCTTGGGCGTATTTGACTACACCAAAGCGAAGGAACTCCCGGACGTTTTGAAGATTCGTAAAACCATCAAGCTGAATGCGTTGGAAGGTTTCATTTCCCGCAACCTTTTCTTCGGACCATATATTTTCTCAAGCATCCTCTTGGTGTTGTTCGGAACAGATGTAGGTCTTTTGTTGCTCCTGACAAACTTCTTGATCTCTCCGTTGTTCGCCGTGGGCGGTGTGAATGCTTTGGCCCACACCTGGGGCTATCGTAACCACGTGTCGGATGACAACAGCCGCAACATTGGTTTCTTGTTCCCGCTGAACTTCATTATCTGTGGAGAGTTGGATCACAATAACCATCACTCTCACCAACGTTCATGCTCATTCCGCCACAAATGGTATGAGTTTGATATCGGCTGGGCCTATATCTGGGCCCTCGCAAAACTCAAGCTCGCTGACATCCGCCACAGCTACACTACAGTTACGCTCAAACAAGAGATGAGCAAGAAAGTGCGTGAGCTGATGGACAAAGACATGCGCTTCAAGAAAAAACTCGAAGAGCTCGCTCAGGAATACCAAACATCAGTCCATGAGATGCGTGATCAATTGGCGGCCTATGTCCAAGGACAAAAAATCCGCTTCAACGGCCAACGAGTTCGCATGGACGCTCGCCTTAAAGCACTGATCGAAGAGCTTCAGCGCACAGTGCGCATCAACGAAGAGCTCGGTCTCGCTTACGCATGAAATTCTTCCTACTCCTTGCGCTGCTGTCGATGACAGCAGCCGCAGGCGAGTTCTGCGACAAACTCCAACAACTTCCTGAAGCCACTCGCTCCCGCCTGGGTCCTGTCATTGGCGTGGGGGCCAGTGTGACTGCAGGGCATGGTGGAGTTATGGGGCCGGCCGAACGCCTGGCGCTCGTTCTCGATGTTCCTTATGTTTCCTACGCTGCGAGCGGTGCCACTTCAACAGCGTCTGTAGGCCGCTGGAAGAGTTCAGACTCCCGGCGCTGTGGAACAGTGGTCGGCGTGGATCTCTTCTTCTGGGACAGCGTGAGAGGCTGTTCAGCCGAGGCCGTGAACAAAGCCGTGAAGCTCACGCAAGAACGTAGATGCCATCGTGCGATTTTTTCTAATGTGCCACGCCTGTTGGGAATACAGAAAAGCTCCTGCATCGGAACGATTAATAAAACCTTGGATAATTCTGTTTCGGTGGATGTTTTACCTGTGATGGAAGAGTTGCAACGGGATTCCCGTCGTGCCTCCTATTTTCGTGCCGATGGTATTCATCTCACTGAAGTCGGCGCTGAGGCTGCCACAGAAAAACTTTGTGAGCTTCTTCTCTAGGTCGGAAAACCGATTTTTTTCAGCATCGCCAAGAACACTTTCCGATCGATCTCTTTACCGCCCAGCCCTCTCACCACTGGTGTCACCATCTGAGTGTCCATCCAGCTAATACCTTCTAATTGAAAACGTTCCGTGGCGGCCAGGAGAGCGGCTTTTCCTGCATTATCTTCTAACGTGAACATACTCTCACCGGAGCGGAACGCACCGAGCTTCACTCCATAAAGCCCACCCACAAGTCTTTGACCCATCCATGCGCCACAGCACCAAGCATAACCTTGCTCAAAGAGCGTGGTGTAGCCATGAATGATATCCGGCGTGATCCACGTCGAGGGTTGGTCTTTACGAGGCACCACCGCACAGAGGCGAATGATCTCAGCAAAAGAGGTATCGTGCTTAATCTCAAAAGGTTCTTTCTTTAAAAATTTAATCAGACTCTTAGGGACATGCATGTCTTTGAATTCAAGAATGCCGCGAGGATCAGGTGAAAACCACGCCAGCGGAAATTCGGGAGACAAGGGCCAAGGAAAAATTCCGCGCGAGTAGGCCTCAAGAATAGTGTCGGCCTGCAGATCACCGCCAACGGCAACGAGACCATCTTCCGTGGCCGCTTCAACGGGAGGAAAAACAACCTTACGCATCGGAGCCCATGGCCCGTGCAAGAATGCGCGCCATACTGGCCGCTGTCATGAGGGTGGTTTCTTGATTGATGTTCGGCATGAAATTATGATTCACCATAGGAGCGACTTCCATAAGATCAGCACCTGTGACGGGAAACTCTGCTGCCACCTGACGGATCATTTCTCCACAGGCGACAGGATCTAGGCCTTGCTCTTCTGGCGTACCGGTGGCCGAGGCCCACTGGGTATCCAGCGCATCGATATCAAAAGAAATATAAACTTCTTCCACACCTGCACGTTTATACGCGGCGATCACATCTTTCGTGACGGCATCCATGCCACGTTTTTTGATGTCGGCGGCCCAGTGCTGCGTGAGTCCTAGATTTTCCCAATGACCGCGATCTTTTCCTGTGGCGCGAATGCCCACTTGAATGAGCTGATCTTTCGAAGGGAAAAATTCGCGCACGTGGTAGGTCCATGAACCAAAACACAAATCAATCCCTAAACGCGTATCGAGCAAATCGGTGTGAGCATCAAAGTGCAGCAGGGCCAGTTTTTTACCCTTGCGTGCTTTGGCCCAGGCACTCACCAGCGGAAAAGAGACGGAGTGGTCACCGCCCAAGGAGAGTACGCGGAGTTGGGGGAATTTTTTGTGCAATTCTGTCAGTGCCGCTTCAGCGATGGACAGTGGTGACACTGGCCAGGCCTTGTCATGAGTTCCATACAAAGCTTTGCGGCAAGAGGTGAGAGTTTCGGCATTGAGATATTTATCATGCAAGAGATGTGGGATCACGCGCACATCACCGATGTCAGCGAGCAGTGTTCCGTCTTGCAAAAGCGCTTCACGAATAAACAACGGCCCCCAGTTGGCCCCGCGCTGAATACCGCCACCACAGTCGGAAGCAATGCCGAAAAGGGCCACTTGCTCCGCGCCTAGCTTGGCCAATGAAGCGAGCCACGAATCTCTCGCATTGGCCTCACCGTAAAGTGCTTGTTGTAGCTTGAGTCTTTTGTCACTGCCGGTATGCACGGTATAGACACCTTCGCCGGGAGGACAGAGCCAGTGAGGAGCGACGTCGAGAAAACTCATGACAGTTGTCCTGTGGTAAAAAGATTCAGCACTTCGGTTTCGTATTCAATCATTGTAGGGATGAGGCCTTGCCATACTCCGGCGATGTGCGGAGTCGCGATCACTTGGGGAGTATTCCAGTAATCCGGCGTGAAGGGTTCCAGCTCATGCACATCAAGCACAGCACGCGCCTGCGGATTCTTTTTTAAAAACTCACGCAGCGCTTTTTCATCCACCAACTCGCCACGCGCCGGATTGATCAATAAAAAATCCGACGGACAAGTGTTGAAGAATTCTTCATCCAACAAATGACGATTCTCTTTATTCAAAGATGCCGCCAAAATCACCACATCCCAACCGCCCCAGAGATCAGCGTCGAGTTGTTCAAAGGGATCTAAAACGGTGGCCTGCAATTTTTGTTGAAGGATTTTTCCCACATGGCCATGGCCCACAATCAACGTGCGACGTTCGCTGGTGAGAGTGCGTGGCCAATCACGAGTCTTGGGCCAAACGCTGTGGTGACGTAGGGGAGCGGCATGAGTGTAGAGCGCGCTCAAACACCATTCGGCGACGGCTTGCGCACGGATGGGATTCCCTAAAACGAGGGGGACTTCCGTCCAGCCCGGGACCAAATTATCGTGGCCAGAATTGGGGTGAAGGATGAGTTTGACGCGTGGACGCAAAGCTTCCCACTTCGCAAGATCGGTATGGGTATTGGTGAGTAAACAAAGATCCCCTTCGCTTGGGACCTCGTCTTGGGTTCCACAGTAGCGCACGCCGGGCACACTTTCCAAAGCGGCACGTTCCAAGGCCTCAAAACCAGGAGGGAAATAGCTCGAAGAATCGGTCCGCTTAACAATTATCGACATGTGTTGAGAGTACCTCTTGAGAGGGTACCCAATCAAATCTAAATCCGTTATATTCCGGGCATGATTAGCATTAAATCTGCCCGTGAAATCGAACTTATGCGTGAGACCAGCTTGCTGGCCGCGAAGACTCTGCGCTTCATTGAAGACAAGCTCAAGCCGGGCATGAGCACTGAAGACATCAATCAGCTGTGCCACGAGTACATCATCAAGCGCGACGCGATTCCAGCGCCGCTGAATTATCACGGCTTTCCGAAGAGTATTTGTACCTCGAAAAACGAAATCATCTGCCACGGCATTCCGTCGCCCAAAGACATCATCCGCGATGGTGATATTTTGAACATCGATGTCACCACCAAGCTCAAAGGCTTTCACGGTGACACCAATCGTACTTACCTTATTGGCAATGTACGCCCGGAAATCCAACGCATGGTCGAGCGCACCTATCAGTGCATGATGGCGGGCATCGCTGTCTGTCGTCCCGGTGTGCGCATCGGTGATATCGGCGCGGTCATCGAAGAGATGGCGCATGATTATGGTTACTCTGTCGTTCAAGAGTATTGCGGCCATGGCATCGGCCGTGAGTTCCACGAAGAGCCACAAATCCTTCACTACGGAAAACGCGGCACGGGCGTCGAAATGAAACCCGGCATGACGTTCACCGTTGAGCCCATGATCAACTTTGGCAAGCGCCACTGCAAACTCCTGGATGATAAGTGGACCGTCGTGACTAAAGATAAATCGTGGTCAGCGCAGTTTGAGCACACCATTCTCATCACAGAAGACGGCCATGAAATTCTCACGCAGGTGCCTGACGGTGCCTGGAGTGCGGCCGACAATCAGATATGATCACCGTCACGCAAGGCGACTCGACTCTCACTCTTCAGTTAGACGATCACCAGCGTGTCCTTGCGGCCCACTCTCTCAGTGAGGACGCCGTTCTCCTCTGGCTTTGCCGTTGGCTCCCTGGGCGCAATGTTCGTGAAGCTCAAGAAGTCGCTGGCGAAGAGTTGCTCTTGGCGCATCCGCAGTGGGGCCTCTCAGAAGCGCGTCTCGTGGACGTGCTTTTAAAAGATGTGCTCTATCGCACCCATCGCAAAGTTGAAATTAGCGGCGTGATTATTTGTCGTTGCCGTAATGTGACTCGTGAAACTATTCGCGACGCGATTGCCACTGACCCCACGATGACCCGTGAAGACCTCACCATCATGTGTAAAGCGGGGTCGGGCTGTGGCTCTTGTATCGGTGATCTCGAGAAGATGCTTTCGGATGCACGGCCTAAAGCCAAACGTTGGTATGATCAGCCGCACTCGCATTGGGTGCTGTTGGTGCAAGACTCACTTGAACGTTGGCAGGCCCGTAATACTCAGTATCCCGCTATGACAGTGAAGAGTTTTCAAGAAGGCGTGGTGCGTGTTCAAGTACAAGGTACTTTGAGTGCGGATCAAGAATGGGATTTAGTGCAAGGGCTGAGTGATTATTGGGCGGAAGGTTTTCCGGCGCCCTTGTCTGTCTTCTTAGACTTTTCACTCGCGCAAACCGCAAAGATTTCATCCGAGCGCTGAATTCCCGCAAAGATTTTTGTCAGGCGCGATTTTTTATTGGTGATCTTCGAGAGATCCATCTCTTCTTGTAGAAACTTCACTTCTTCATTCAAAGCTTTGAGACTGGGAATATGTTTTTCTAAACAGTCTGGCGTTGGGGCTTCAGTTTGCAGGGCCGAGAGAAAATTAAGCAGCATCTCAGGCGCGGCCTGGGCCATCTCTTTCATCAGCTCGCGAGTTAGACCTGTCGAGCCGGTCTTGATGACGTACCAACCATTCGGATCTAACAGCATCGCCTCTAAGAGGTGAATCGAGCTGCGTTCCGTTTTTTTACAAACTTGATTAAGTAATGCCGGAGTGCCGTCTACTCCTTGCGTCTGCAGAAGTTCTGAGATGAGGCGCTGGTTGAGGTCGTAAAAGGCACCGCCGGCCTTTTGCTTATGGAAGGACTTCTCTTGGGCGCCCAGGCACACCAAAAGGCGTGATGATGGGCGAGGGGAGCGGGCCCAGGCCGAGAGAGATAAAAGACTGAATACAAGAATCCAACGCATGGGGAAATTCTAGCATGATTTTCTTGAGGGTATATGACAGAATGGCCTTATGAGAGAAATGACCCTGATGGAGCACCTAGAAGAGCTTCGCACCCGCCTGGTGCGTATGGTGATCATCGTCGCGGTCGCCTTCGCGGTTTGCTACTCACAAAGCGCCCTCATTTCTCAGATCCTTCTAGTGCCTTTACGTGAGGCCATGGGGGGCGTGGGAAAAGTTGTCTTTACTGGTCTGTTAGACAAAGTTCTCGCTGAGTTTCAGATCGCATTCTGGAGCGCTATCTTTGTGGCTTCACCTTTGTTGTTTAGAGAGATCTGGATGTTTATTCGACCGGGCCTGCATGATCATGAGGCCCGCGCGGTGAGACCTTTTATTTTTGTCGGCTTTTTGTTGTTCATCGCGGGTGTGTGTTTCGGCTACTTCGTGATCTTTCCCTTCACCTTCAAAACACTGATGTCTTACGGCGTGCAGGACGTTGAAGCCATGATGAATCTGAAAGACTACTTGTTGCTGGCTTCGAAGATTCTCGTGTTCTTAGGTTTGCTCTTCCAGATGCCTAACATTCTTTTAATCTTGGGCTTCATGGAAATCGTCACAGCACCCAGTCTGCGCTCGATGCGCCGTTATCTCTATGTAGGCTTCTCGATTTTTGCTGCCATCGTCACACCAACACCCGACATCATGAGCATGATGGTGGTGTGGGTGCCGATGATTGTGCTGTTCGAGATTGGAGTGATCGGTGTCGCGCTCATCGTTCATCCGTATCTTAAGAGAAAGTACCTTCCTTAGCGCCTAAACTGATTTTAGTTTTCGCTCTCTGCGACCGATATATCTCGTCTATGTCCAATCCCCACGACCAAGAAGAAAAGCCAAGCCTCATCGCAAAGATTATTGTGGGAGTTGCTTGGCTCGTTCTCTTCTCTTCAGCAGCAGTCTTTGTTCTGGGAACTGCTCAACCCAAGCTCATCGATAAGGCCACCCGATCAATCTCGGGGCGTTAGTAGTTGGCCGTCCACATGTGCAGATGTTTAAAAAAGTCTTTGGCCTCATGGATCATCATGGCCTTGGTTGGATGCCCAGCCATGGGACGAACACCTTTGATGGATTTGGCCAATTGCCCGTGATGATTCAATTCACAGTGATGCTTGAATTCGTCTTTTGCGACTCCAGGCCCCATGATCATGAGTTCTTCCGCATCTTTCACATTCTCAGCCACGGAATGATAAAACTTTGAGGCATCGCTGTGGCCATGTGCCTTCAGCGTTTTTTCTTCCACAGCATTTGCAGTGAACTTGTAGATATAGGCATATTGATGGTCGAGCCAAAGTGCATAGTGGGCCATAAGATCTCCTTGTGTTGATGAATGAGACTGTAGCGCGAAGGTGGCAATCACTGAATGTGAGTCGTTAGACCTCGGCATGATCCTGGTCATGTTTTTAGTGCGATTCTCTAGAGATAATAAAGAGAAGGGGAAACTTATGAAATTGATCACTTTGGTATTGTTCCTATTCGTCCAATCCGCCGCTGCGACTCCTCTGAGAGATAACATGGGTGAAGCCGGGAAAATTCTCACCTCTCTCCTCAGTCGCGCTTCTTCTCCTGAGCGCTTCTCTCGTAAGGATCAATCTGAACTTGTGAAGGCAGAGCTCCAGCGACTGGATAAGCTTTTCAGGGAGAACGAAGCCCACTTTAAATATAAATCTCCGACCCCTGAGCTCATGGCGCTGCAAGGTCTTGTCCGGGAGGCCCTGGAAACTCACCAAAGAGGCCGTGTTGAGCTCGCTCGCCAGATGGTGCGAGGCCTGCCAACGCTTTGCCTCTCCTGTCACTCACAAGACCAGTTCCATGCCTGGGTTTATAGAACCAAGGAGCTGGAGGGGGCAACGACGCTTGAGAAAGCCGAATTTGCACTGGCCACTCGCCGTCCTGAAGAGGCCCGTCTTTTCTTGACCTCTTACTTTGCGGATAAGTCCCTGCGCCCAGATGAAGAAGTGATCAAAGCGATTCGTCTTGAGATGCAGATCGGACTTTGGCAGGAGCGCGACATCGCGAGTATAGAGACGGATGTGCTGAAGCATCTCGAGCGGTTCCCGCAGCGGCAAATGGTGCTAAGGCATGTGAGTGGATGGGCGAAGGGCCTCGCTCAGGCAAAAAAACTTTTGAAGACGCCCGTCAAAAGTGTATTGCAGTGGCCCTCCATCATGAAAGCTGCATTCGGTGAAAGTGAGCCACGCCTTGGACTGATGGCCCCACCCGATGATGAGGCGCTTTTCATGTGCTTTCGCCAAGAGCTTCATCGTTTGCTTCGTGCCAGTCCTGGCGAGCAGGACAAGCCTTGGTTATACTACTGGCTCTCTTGGACTGAGAGAGGCATCGGCCATGACTTTCTCTATTCGCTAGGTGATGGGTATCTGCGCATTTGCATGGATCAGTGGCCAAAATCACCGGCGGCAAAAAAATGCTACGATGAGTATAAGTCCTACACCGAATTTGCATACAGTGGATCGGCCGGAACCTCTATCCCTGCGGACGTGCAGACCGAGCTGGATTCTTATCGACGTAAAGTTGGGCGCTAAACAGTAAGAAGGTATTGCTCAAGTTCAGAGCGGGTGACGAGCCAGATCTTGGAGCCCGCTAAAACCTTCGCAGAGAATTTGAGATACTTCTGTCTTGAGAGTTCATCTAAAAAATAAAGACCAGACGCGGAAGTGTCTCTGGCGAGCTTCGTCTCAAAATTGTAGCGAATCGTCCCTTGATGTAACCATACCGCCGTCATGGGTAATTGGTTCGCATAGCATAAAACCATATCTTGATTCAAATGATGAATCTTCGCTTTGGCCTCGAGGTATTCTCGAAGTGGTTGAGGAGTAAGGACTTCCATGACTTAAATCTATGCTAAACTCAATGGCATAAAAATGATCTAGATCATCCTAGAGGCCGGCACTGAGCCGAAGTGATTTTGTATCGACCAGAATGAGGGTCTTCCCGTCTTGATCGATAACACCTTCTTCGCGAAGTTGTGAGATCTCACGAATAAGGGTTTCGGTTGCGACTCCAAGCATGCTGGCCATGTCTTCGCGGGAAAGCTGAATTCCGAGTCGGCGTCCTTCTTTGCTGTCACTGCCGTAGCGGCCTGCGAGATCGAGCAGCATATAGGCGACACGTTCCCGCACGTTTTTACTTTGAAAGCCATTTACACGATCTTGCAACGCCGCCATGTCTTGTGCCACGTGTGCTAGCAGCTCCATCGCACATGAGTTTTCTTGTTTGACGAGATTTTGCAAAAACGTCCGATCCAGGAAGCAGATTTTTGTTTCTTCGAGCGCTGTTGCTGTCACATCGTTCACGCCATTTTGTACGATGTGCTGAAAACCGATCAAGTCACCTGGTCCAGCAATACGAAGCATGGTTTCTTTGCCATTTTCGCTCGTCTTAGTGAGCTTAACTTTTCCCTCAGAGATGCAATACACACCAAAAGCCGGATTGCCTTCATGGAAAAGGACCTGCCCACGTTTGAAAGCGTTCATGATCTTATGCTCGGAGACTGTGCTCAGGCTCTCCTGCTCAAGTTGGCAAAATATGCTTTTGTCACGGTTGTCGCATTGGCTGCAGTCAACTTTGGGGGCCTTCACTTTTTATGCTCCTGATCATGTGTTGAGATGAGCTTACACCCCTTATGCTAACAAAAAACCTGAGCTAGATCATGTTTTGGCATAATCTTGAATTTTTAGCCAGATAGCTGATGTTCTTAGGCCCAGAAGCTGAGCGATGTCATAGGAATATTGCAAAAAGGTCCTAAAATGCCTCTAGCAGGAGGTTTTTATGAATTTATCTGAACTGACGATCGAAGAGTTTACCAGTCCGGCACCTATGGTTGTGCAATCCGGGACAGGGGTGGATGAGGCCTTTTCGCTTATGCAGCTGGCAAAAGTACGCCATCTACCGGTGCAGCTTAAGGGAGATGTGATCGGCATTCTTTCTGACCGTGATCTCCGACCTTTCCTGAATCGTAACTGGAGTCTGAACATCACTGTCGACGATGTCATGCAACGTTCAGTGCTAAGTGTGCCCGAAACCCTTCCTATGGGGGACGCTGCATTTCTCATGGCCAAGAATAGAGTGGGGTCCTTGCTGGTAGTAGATGATAACGGCAATCTTTCTGGCATCTTTACCACGACAGATGCACTCAATGCTTTGGTTGAAATCATGCTGCCGGAAGCCGGTCAGGAGTTAAGGGAAAGGTATTCAGAAGAGCAGCTTTAAGCTGCTCTTCTGTGGTGATGCTAAGGTCTGAGCACGAGCAAGTTACAAGGAGCTTCTTTCAACATCTTTGTTGCAAAGCTTGAAGTGAAGAGTCCTTGGAAACCTTTGATGCCGCGAGTTCCAACGACAAGTAGATTGGCCTTGTGCTGCTTGAGGTAGTGAACCATTTCTTCACCTTCATCTTGCGCGAGCACGATATGAACCTGAGAGGCGCCACGGACCTCATGAGGAAGGCAAGGAAAGAGTTCTTTTCGAATAAACTCGCTAAAGCTCTCCTTCATAACACCAAACTGCTCGGGTGTTGGATATTCTCTCACAACCATGAGATCGGCGGCGTACACCACGCGATTCACGATATGCACGAAGTCCACAGGACCTTCATCGATCTGACGAGTCTTCAACCAGTGCTTAATACTTTCAAGAGTGGGACCTTCTAAAGGACAAGCGACAACTGTTTTCATAGATACCTCCGAGCCTCAGCATATACCTTTCGTGCAACTGATACATGACCTGGCTCAGCTTTTTAAAATCTCGCAAACATGATGCTCATCATGTTTGCGCCTCCAACCTTATGATTAATTAAGGCTACTGGTTGTAAGCAATCGCAAAGGGTGGCTTGTGGAGATTTGTACACACTGTGATGAGCAGGTCGAAGTGGCCGTCTTTGACGACAGTGATGAGGCGTCGGCAGGGTATCCGTTTTGTTGTCAGGGCTGTCTTACCGTCTACAAAGTTCTGCAGAGTAACGGTTTCGGAGAATACTACCAAATCAAAAGCGCGGGGGGCATTCTTCGTAAGCGCGCACCCATTCAATTAAGTCGTTCACACTTTACTTATCTCGATGACTCAAGCTTTTTGCTCGAGTACACCGAGCTCAATTCGAATAATCAAAGACTCATTAGCTTCTATCTAGAAGGAATTCATTGCTTGGCCTGCTTATGGCTGATTGAGAAGTTGCCTGAGATCGCTCCCGATGTATTGGAAGCGAAGCTCGACATGGAGAACTCGATCGTCTCGCTGACGTTGAAGGCGGAAGGAAAACTTTCTCAAGCGGCTATTGCACTGGATCGCCTCGGCTATCGGCCCCATCCATTGAAGAAGAATCAAAAAGCGGAAGAACTTAAGAAACGCGAAGAGCGTCTGCAATTATTGCGTATCGGTGTGGCGGCTGCGGGAGCGAGCAATATTATGCTCTACGCAGTTTCGATCTATGGGGGAGCCGAAGGAAGTTACGCGGCCATCTTCAACCTGCTGACAGTTCTGTTCGCAATCCCTGTGCTGACCTTTTCAGCTTGGCCGTTCTATCGTACCGCTTGGTTGTCTCTTCGTAACAAAGAGATGTCGATCGATGTTCCTATCAGTCTGGCACTCCTCTGCGGTGGTGTGATGGGAGTCTACGGCGTGGTCATGGGAATCCACGAGAATTATTTCGATTCGCTTACTGCGCTGGTCTTTCTTCTCTTGCTATCTCGTTATTTTTTGAAACACATTCAAGACAAAGGGCTCGCTGCCCAAGATCTCCACTTCTTTTACCATAATGATAGCGTGCAAAAATCTGTCGATGGTGCACATGAGTGTTTTACCTCCATTCATCCCCAGTTCTTGGAAGTGGGAGATGTCATTCAGCTTAATGTGGAAGACTTTGTCCCCATCGATGGAGTCATCCTTCGTGGAGACCTCCGCATTAACATGGCGCTTCTGTCAGGAGAGTCCGAAGCGAAGAAATGTTCGGTGGGTGATGCTGTGTTCGCTGGCACCCAGGTCGTGCAGGGAACGGCGCTCGTTCGTGTGGATAAAGCGGCACAGGACACGCGGCTTGGAAAAATCCTTAAAAGCGTAGAGGACGGTTGGTCGCAGAAGGCTCCGATCGTAAAAGTTACTCAAAAAATTTCGTCATACTTTCTTTGGACTGTATGTCTCTTGGCCGTGAGTCTGTTTATTAAACTCAGCCTTGAAGGTTCTTTAAGTCACGCGCTTGAGCAGATGATCACTTTGCTGATTGTCACTTGTCCTTGCGCACTTGCATTGGCGACACCTCTTACATTTACCCGCGCTCTCGGCCTTGCAGCGAGACATGGAATCGTGGTCAGGAACGATGCGGTCATTGAGAAACTCAGTCAGGTCGAGAAGGTCTACTTCGACAAGACGGGTACGTTGACTGTCGGCCGCCCTTCGGTTGTCTCATGTGAAATGCTCAATAAAAGTTGGCTTCCTATCCATGATGTCATTTTGAGCTTAGAGAAAAATTCAAAACATCCTATGGCTCACGCGCTTTGTGAGTATGCCATCGCACATAAGGCGAAGACTCTCGATGTAGAAGATTTCGAAGAAATCTCTGGTCGCGGAGTGGCCGGGACCATTGATGGACATCGCTACTCGATCCACTCCTACCAGATCTACGAGGGAAGTAAGGTGCTCGCAAGCTTTAGCGTGTGTGACAGCCTTCGTGAGGATGCTGCGCGAGTTGTGGCATCTCTAAGTGAAAGGGGAATTCAGGTCGGAGTGATCTCTGGAGATAAAGCAAGTTTCGCTCATGATGTGGCCGAGCAGGCGGGTATTCCACTCACATCTGTTTTTTCTGAAGTCTCACCTGAAGAAAAGAATCGCATGATGCAGGCCTCACAGCATGTCTTGATGGTCGGTGATGGGGCCAACGATGCCATGGCGTTGACCAGCGCGGACGTCGGAATCGCAGTGTGTGGCTCAGCTGATATATCCTTACGAGCGGCGGACGTTTATCTTCTGAACCCGGGTCTCAGTTCGATCAGTGAACTCCACATGCTTTCAATAGAAACCATGCGAATCATTCGTCGCAATCTTGTTCTCTCGCTTTCCTACAACGCCATCTCAGTCATGGCGGTTTTCTCGGGATTGATCACCCCACTGGTCGCAGCGATCATCATGCCTTTAAGTTCACTCACCGTGCTTGTGTCCACGCTCTGGGGAACAAAAAAACAGAGGTCACTATGGAAGTCATAGCCATCCTGATTCCACTGGCACTTTTGTTGGGCCTGTTTTTTATTGGGGCCTTCATCTGGGTGACGCACAAAGGCCAGTACGACGATCTGGAAACACCAAAACTCCGCATGCTTTTAGATGAAAAACCAAAGAGAGGAAAAGTTCATGAACAAGAGTAGAAGGCTTGAATCATTCAGCTACGATGATCAGATCGTACGCTGGTTTGTCATTGCCACAGTTATCTGGGGAGCGGTTGCTATGCTTCTTGGGGTTACCATTGCTTTCCAGCTGGCCGACTGGCGCGTGAACCTCGGGTTACCGTGGACGACCTTTGGGCGCTTACGCCCACTGCACACGAATGCCGCGATTTTTGCTTTTTGTGGCAATGCCATTTTTGCTGGAATCTACTACTCGCATCAGCGTCTCTTAAAGGCGCGCCTCTTCAACGACCTGCTGTCGCGGATTCACTTTTGGGGATGGCAAGCGATCATCGTATTGGCGGCCGTTACGCTCCCGCTGGGAATTACTTCTGGGAAAGAGTACGCCGAGCTTGAATGGCCTATCGACATCCTCATTACTGTGATCTGGGTGGTCTTTGCGGTGAACTTTTTCGGCACGATTGTCAGACGCCGAGAACGTCACATCTACGTGGCGATTTGGTTCTACATCGCGACCATCATTACGGTCGCCGTTCTCCACATCGTCAATTCAATAGAGATTCCTGTGAGTCTCACCAAGTCCTACTCGATGTATTCAGGTGTGCAAGATGCCCTAGTGCAGTGGTGGTATGGACACAATGCCGTGGCTTTCTTCTTAACCACGCCGTTCTTAGGTCTGATGTACTACTTCATTCCCAAAGCCGCCAACCGTCCGGTGTACTCGTACCGTCTTTCGATCATTCACTTTTGGTCCCTCGTGTTCATCTACATCTGGGCCGGCCCGCATCATTTGCTTTACACCACACTTCCAGAGTGGGCGCAAACTCTTGGGATGGTCTTCTCCGTTGCACTGTGGATGCCAAGTTGGGGAGGGATGATTAACGGTCTCATGACCCTAAGAGGCGTTTGGGGCAAAGTTCGCACTGAGCCGACCTTACGTTTTATGGCGACCGCGCTGACATTTTACGGAATGTCGACTTTTGAAGGCCCACTGCTCTCTATTAAGTCAGTCAACGCGATCGCTCACTTCACGGATTGGATTCCTGGTCACGTGCACTCCGGTACCATCGGTTGGAACTACATGCTCACGGCCGGGATTCTTTATTTCCTAGTGAGTAAACTTTGGAATACCGAGATCTATTCCAAGCGCTTGGCGAGTATTCAATTTTGGACAGCCACCATAGGTCTTGTGCTTTACATCGTTTCCATGTGGGTCGCCGGTGTGACTCAGTCTCTCATGTGGAGCGCCATGGATGAAGCGGGGAGATTGGTTTATCCCAACTTCATCGAAACGGTGGTGCGTATTGTTCCGATGTACTGGGTGCGTGCCGTGGGGGGAACACTCGTTTTCATCTCGTTCTTGGTCATGATCTACAACTTGTACAAGACGGCCAAGAAAGGCTCATGCGAATCCGCTGAGGTTTACGAAGCTTATGCTTTAGATGAATCCTCCATTGAGGAAGGGGCGACAAAACACCGCTCATTGGAAGGCATGCCGATGATCTTCGCTGTGCTTTCGCTCGTGGCGATTTTGGTAGGCTCGGCTATAGAAATCATTCCGTCACTTCTCTCCAATAATTACGTTGAGAAAATGTCTGTGGTGAAACCCTATACTGGACTTGAGTTGGCAGGTCGCGACATCTATATCCGTGAAGGTTGCTATCTGTGCCACTCACAAACAGTCCGTCCGATGGCACACGAAGTTTTGCGCTACGGGAAAGCTTCAGAGGCCGCAGAATTTGTCTACGATCACCCGTTTCAGTGGGGATCAAAGCGTACGGGGCCTGACCTCGCCCGTGTAGGCGGGAAATACTCCAACATGTGGCACTATCGCCACTTCATGAAGCCGCAAGAGGTGACAGCGGGATCCATTATGCCTCGCTACACTTGGCTTTTCTCACGCGCTTTAGACTACAGCTCACTTCCAAAAAAATTGGATGTGATGAAGACTTTGGGCGTTCCGTATTCTTTGGATGAGATTACCAATAGCGTTGCCCACGCGAAGGCCCAAGCTGAAGCGATCGCGCAAGATCTTCATGCCAGTGGAGTTCCGCTAGAAATTCAAAACAAAGAAGTCGTGGCATTGATCGCTTACATCCAGCGCCTCGGCACTGACTACGGCAAAGCGGAGGCGCCATGAAACAAGCAGCGTTAAAGAATTTTGATCTAACCTGGATTCCAATCACTGGTCTGGTGATCTTTGTCGTGTGCTTTGCACTCTACACGTTCTGGACCTACAAAAAATCCAATAAAGAACTTTACGACAAGGCCGCCGTGTTGCCGTTGGAGAATCGCAAATGAGCACGAACGAAAACAAAGAACTTCATGTCGAGCCAGATGAGAAGCATTTACTTTTAGATCACAACTACGATGGGATTCAAGAGTTGAACCACCCGCTGCCCTCATGGTGGAACTTTTTGTTTTACGTCGGGATCGTGTACGGCATTGGCTATGGGATCTACTATGAATTTTTGGGCGGCAAGAGCTTACGAGCAGAGTTCACCGAAGACTACGCGAAGATCAGGGCCATTCAAGAAGAGTACAAGAAAGCCAATGGCCCGTTCGATCCAAACCAGTATGCTGTTTTTGCGACGCCTGACCATCGCAAAGAAGCCGAGCAGATCTACGTCGACAACTGCCAGCAGTGCCATCTTGAAGGGGGGCGTGGCGACATTGGCCCCAATCTAACGGACAAGTACTGGCTGTTAGCGAAGGGGACACCGCAAACGATCTATAACGTCGTTTTCACCGGCAGCGAAGAAAATGGCATGCCCGCCTGGGGCGAAGTCCTGAGTCCTGAAGATATCTACCGAGTCGTCGGCTACGTCATGACCTTTAAGAATACCAACCATCCCGAGGGCAAAGCTCCTCAAGGTGAACCCGTCGATGACTAAGAACCGCTACGAACTAGATCCCGAGCGCCTCGCTACGACGGATGAGCACGGCAATCGCGTCTACCTCTTTCCCGAAGACGTGAAAGGTCGTTGGAAAGATCGCCGGACTGTCGTTTATTGGGGGCTCATTCTTTTGTACCTTGTGCTGCCTTGGTTTTATATCAATGGCAAGCCGGCGCTGATGATCGACATCGTTCATCGTGAGTTTACAATTCTAGGCTTCACTCTTCATGGTATGGAGCCGATCTTATTCTTCCTCATGCTGGCCTCAGGACTTTTCTTTATCGCATTCATGACCAGTCTTTTTGGTCGTGTCTGGTGCGGGTGGGGTTGTCCGCAAACTGTTTTTATTCAGGCCATCTTTCTTAACATCGAGCGCTTCATCGAAGGAAAGGCGCGTCAGCGGGAGCAACTTGAAGCCGCACCTTGGAATTTAGAAAAGGTCAGCAAGCGCGTGCTTAAGTGGCTGATCTATCTTCTCATTTCTCTCCACATCGCCCACACCTTCATCGGATACTTCGTAGGTCCTCGCGAATTATTCTGGATCACACTCGGAACGCCGTTAGCACATCCCACCATGTTCGCAGCAACCATGATTGCGACACTCATCATCTTGCTCGATTTTGGTTGGTTTCGTGAGCAGTTTTGCATCATCGCTTGTCCCTACGGTCGCATCCAGTCAGTGATGATGGACGAAAACTCACTGGTAGTGGCCTACGACACGAAACGCGGAGAACCTCGTCGCGGTACCGTTGATCGCGCGGCCGAAGGTGACTGTGTGAACTGCTATAACTGCGTGAAGGTGTGTCCCACAGGAATTGATATTCGCCGTGGTACGCAGCTCGAATGTATCGCCTGTACTCAATGCATTGATGCTTG
>JBEIPE010000025.1:0-16362 GCA_040377215.1 Halobacteriovoraceae bacterium | reverse complement strand
CTCGCCCATGTTATGCGCGACTTCCGTTACGGCCTTCTGCATGTCGGCCTTGAGATTATTGCCGTGAGGATAAACCTCACCATAAAACGCCAAGGCGTGAGGAATGCCATCCACCATAAAACCATCGGTCTCTTGGCAGCCAATCTCTACTGGGTGATCGATCAAGGTGTCGTAGTCAGGCGCGGTGTAGATAAATTTCTCACGCGGGCCTGGTACTTCATCCATCGAGGTTGAAAGCTTTGACCACAACGCTGGAAAACGGAATTCGATCGTAGGATTTTTTTCTCCGCCGATGATGCCCATCAAATAACTTGGGCCGTGCAAAAACGCATGAGTGTTATCCACGTGCGAGGTACGCACGGTGAGTTCATGCAAATAAATCTCGTAACTGAAGCTCACGCCCGCGAGATCTTTTTTGAGTTCGGATTTTTTCCAATCAATGATCCACGTACCTTTGGCCGTCTGTTCGCACCACAGGACTTCCCCATTTTCTTGAGTGGCGCGTACCCAACGCACGTGGCGGGAGTATTCACGCATAAGGTAGGAGCCCGGGCTCCAGGATGGCAAAAACACCTCAAGCGTTGAGCCGCTCGTCGGTTTTTGAGTAGTTAGAGTGACTTTCACTAAGTGAAGATGAGGATCGGTGATTTCCACCAGGTAGCTGACTTTCATGACCTACTCTCCTATACTGGGGCCTATGTTGACCCCGCAAGATATCCAGCTCGAACTCACTGAGAATGCCCTGCGGCAGATTCAATTGATCCAGCAGCACGATTATACGCTGGAGGGTCTGCATTTCCGAATCAAAATTGGCGGTAAAGGCTGCGGTGGATTTACCTACGAAACCGGGTTTTCTGCCCCACTCCCCGACGATTTGGTCTTAACGGTGCAGGGCACCACCATTTTCATGGACCCGTTTACGGCCCACTACACCCAGAAGGGCCAGCTAGATTACAAAATTGAGAAAGACGAAGAAGGCTTCGTCGTTGAGAACTTCGCTGGCGATCTTTACAAGGGCAAGTTCTTCAAAGACCCAACGATGGTTCCGAAGTGGGAGACAAAATGAGAGAAGTGGATTTGGATTATCGCTATCTGCGTGCTTTCATCGTGACCGCTCGTCACCTCAACTTCTCCCGTGCTGCTGATGAGCTGAACATCGCGCAAAGTGCTGTCAGTCGCCAAATCAAGCTCCTCGAAGAAGGCGTCGGTCAGCAGCTCATCATTCGCTCTTCCAAAAAAGTTATTCTCACTGAGAAAGGCCAAGCACTTCTTGGCCTGCTTGAAAAATTTGAGAAGGACATCGCCAACGTTTTCCTAGGTCAGGTCAACCGCACGCTCCGCGTAGGTATTCTCCACGGACTCCTGGAGAACTGGTTTAACGACGTCATTACGGACTACTGCAGAAACAAGAATCTCTCGATCGTGGTTGAAGTTCAGGCGATGGAAAAACTCAAAGAGAAGTTGCTTAATGGCAACTATGATTTGGTCTTCTCAACTGAGAATATCCAAAACGAGCTCGTCAGCTCACTGCGATTGTTTGATGAGAAGATGGTGTTGATTTCAAAAGCTGAAATCAATCCCAAAGACGCCTCAGAATATCCGTGGGTCATGTATAACGAGAACGACAACCTCATGCATCTCTACAAGAAGCACTCTCGTCAGATCATTGCTGTGAACTCAATTACAGCGGTGGTGAGTCTCGTGAAGAAAGGTGTCGGTATTGCCATCGTTCCCGATCACCTTCTGAAACCAGGCGACAACGTAAAAACCTACGATCTAAAAGGTCTGCCAAAATCTGGCGTCTTCATTAGCACGCTCAACTTCCAAGTTTTGCCTGAGCCGTTGAAAGGTCTCGTCGACCTCATCAAGAAAAAAGCGCTGAATTAATTTGTGCGTACATCGCGAATCTATTCACTAGATCTCGTACGTGCTTTCACGATGCTGCTCGGTATCCCTTTTCATGCAGCGCTGGCCTACACCTACAGTGCCCACGCTGATGTGTGGATCGTGACTGACGCTAGTAAGTCTCAATGGCTGGACTTTTTTTGTTACTTCATCCAGCTTTTTCGGATGCCTGTCTTCTTTCTTCTCGCTGGCTATATGGGGCATTTCATCTATCAAAAAAGCCCCCAAGACTATCTCTCAAGTCGCTTCAAGCGCATCGCTCTCCCCTTGATGGTTTTCTCATTGCTACTTTTGCCCATACTCAGAGTGCTGTGGCTTGCAGGGGAAATTCCTGGCTTCGACTGGCAGCATATTCGGACGACTTACTTTGACCATCACTCAGGAAGCCATCAGCGCAGTCCCGTGAACTTTGCTCACCTCTGGTTCCTGATGTACTTATATTTATTTGCTGTTATCGGTTATCTGGGAAGAAATCTTTTAGCGCGAGTGACCTGGGCAACTCACAAGACAGTCGCTTTCTTTTTTATGATGAGTTTTCTGGCACAACTCTGCATGCCCGGAAGCTATCTTGAAAATCCGTTTATCTGGTACCCACGTCCCGCGCTAGCGATCTATTACTTAAGCTTCTTCCTGACAGGGTGGCTGCTCTTTCGTAACAACGTCTTAGAAAAGCCACTCCTCTCTCTCCCTTGGGCGCTCCACGGTGTACTAGGACTCATCACTCTCTTGCGACTGCTTCATCAAACAATGCAGGTCCATATGGCGAACCTTCCCGACTTCGTTTTGAAGTTCGCTGCGACATTGAGTACGTGGTATTTAGTTTATTTGTGTTTCCGACTGGCGCAGAATCTAAAAAATCATTCGAAAGTTGTGCAAAGATTCGCCGACAGTTCTTATCTATTCTACATTCTCCATTTGCCTATCGTTGTGTGGCTACAACTCGTGCTTCACCCCTACGCTCTTCCATGGCAGCTTAGTTTTCTCGTCATCAACGCCGTAACCCTCGCGTTCTTGATTTGGCTTTCTCACACAAGCCTGAACACTAAAATCATGACTCCGTTTTTGAAAGGGCAACTCCCTCTTCCTTTTTTCGGTAAGAACTCGTCTGCGTCTTAAGCAGACGATCCCATAAACTCAAAGCGCCATAGTTCAACTTTGGGCGTTGGTGATGAATATTATGGTGATGAAAGTTGCTATAGCGATAGAGCACCGCTTTGATCCAGCGAGGTGCCTGCTCATTCAAAGTAAAATGCCCCAACAGATTCATTTTAAAAATAAAGACACTATAGACCAACAGCACACTGAGGCTCACTGGTAAAATAAGACCTAACAGCACGATGGCCAAAGAATCAATCAGTGATTCCACGGGGTGAACGCTCCAAGCGGCCAGAGGTGTTTGGGTTCTCACTTGGTGATGAAACGCGTGAACTTTGCGATAGAGCTTCTTGGTATGAAGCAGACGATGGGACAGGTAAATGTAAATATCGTGGCAAAAGAAGAGCAGAAAAAAGTCGCCCAAATACTCTGACCAGTGTGGGTAACTTAAATCCTCAACGAAGGGCACATGGACAATAAGTGTTGAGAAGAATGACCAAAAGAAAATCGTTATTTGATTATGGGAGAAGTCTTCGCGGGTCCCGAAGCTCGCTAAGCGAAGTGGATAGCGATTAAGTTGAGCAAAGAGCAGCAGGGTCACCATCAAGACGACATTCAACAGCACAAATATTTTTAGAAACGTGAGGATGACCATACCCGCATCGTAAAGGACAAGATGAGGATGTGGATTCAGGTGAGTAAAATGTATCGCTCGGCCCACTGTCGTTGCCACGGCGACAAAAGCGATATTTATTCTATAAGTCCGGTGACTTATGCAGGGATTTTTCTAGGCACATTCTTTTGAGCAACGCAGGCATGGGTCGTAGGCAACAAACTAGCGACAGCCGAAACGCCCTGGCTGAATCTTGCCATTCTCACAGAGCGTGAATACCTGGAGCGGCGCCTTTCCATCATCAGGAATGGAGTAAAGTCTTTCCAGAGTTTTCCCGCGCATCACAGATCGCTGATGCTTCACCGGCCAGCGCACTTTCACGCCGTACACTTTCGTAATGGCATCTGCACCGAAATGCACGCCGGGTGGCAATTGAGAGGGAATCCCCCCTTGGGTGAGTTCATTCCAACGACGTTGAATGGTGCGCTTCCCTTCTCGCTCTACATACAGCATTAACATCGCACCAAGGCCCTGCTTGTTAGCCCCCTCACCCTCTAGGTGAAAGACAAAGGCACGACGCCCGGGCGTTTGCAGATGATTCTCGAGTAGGTAGAGACGATTTTTAATAGAGGCCTTACGGATATTAGATTGGCCGGTCAAAACATCCAACTTTCCATCGTTGTTAAAATCGGCCACCACTGTCCCGGTCGGATTGACCACATCCACTCCCCACTGGTGGGACACGTTGACGAAGGCGCGGGTTTCGTCTTGGGCAAAGAGAACGAGACGCGAAAGCGGTGGAAATCCAGAGTTATCTACGACGAGATCCACTAAACCATCGAGGTTCATATCCGCCCATTGCGCGCGCTTATCACCTTGATTCCAGTTATCCGCTACAGAATCAGACATGTACTCCGTACGTAAGAAGGCCGGAGGATAGGTCAATTTACTCCCACTCAAAACGCTCGACCGATCGACGCCAAGATTATCCCAGCCGTGGGTGAGCTCACCTAAAAAAACATCCATGATGCCATCATCATTGTAATCAGCGCACACAGTGCTAAAAGTACGCCCTCCCCCTGTCGGCACAAGAATACCTTGAGGGTCGGCGGCATAACCTGATTCACGACCCACATCTTCAAAGCGACGGGTCTCGTTGCGCGCACGATTCATCCACAGTTTGTTGTAATGGCCACCCGATGAGGCGGTGAGAATATCCGGCCAGCCGTCTTGGTCAATATCACAACTAGAAGCAGCGTATGTAGGCTTGGATTGCGGAGGATAAAGATCAGTCGCTGTCTTTAGGGCCTCACCAGTTAACCAATCCGTTTGATCAACCCATCCTTCTGGCAAATTTAAGAGCAAACGATCAGCAGTAGGAACAAGACCTTGTTTTAAATCTTGAAACCAGTTGCCGACAAAAAGATCAAGTCTGCCATCAAGATTGGCGTCCAAGACAATGAGTGAGCTGGTAGGCTCTGCCGGGAGATTCAGGAATTTTTCATCACGATTAAAGCGTAGCTTTGAAGCCTCGTCCCAGCGACCTAACCAAACAGAGATGGGGATTTTACTAAACTCACCGCGCTGGTTAAGAACAGCAACCGCAACATCCGTCACACCATCATTATTGAAATCGGCAAACACCAAATAGCTCGCCTGCAGCACTTCAGGAAATGGACTGTAGTCCACTTCTTTAAATTTCTTTTCTTTCGGATCAAAAAAGAAAAATCGTGGTTGCGCAAAAAAACTCGGCATCACGACAAGGTCTGGGTGGAGATCACGATTGAGATCCACCATGGCAAAGGTGACGCCTTCGATACCTTCGAGGCCGTATTCGGCCGTTTTATCTAAAAAAGTATTCTCGGTCACATTAAGAGTCGGCCCGTAGCTCACCGGCTTACTGGCTTCTTTCGTCAGCGACGACAGATTCTCCTCGACCTCGGCTTCCGAAGGCAAATAGGTCTGCGAGCTAGAGCAGGCCACCAGGGCCAGCAGGAGTGCTTTAGAAATTAATGATATCAAGTCCGTACCCATCTCTCTCAGCCACGGCCTGAGAAACAATCGGAGTGAGACTGTCATAAGTCTCGCCCAGGCGTTTGTGGTTTTGAATGAATTTCTGACGAGCATCACGGCAGATAATCTCCGTCATGGTCATCACGTACTTCTTATCACTTTCAGAAATTTCAGCGTTGCCCAAGATCGACGTGGTCCGTGAGAGAACCGCCAGCATGCCGTAGAGTTCCATGCACATATTGGCGATACGCATTTGCGCCAACTCATTACCGATGATCTCTTTGCCCATTTTGAAAATGGTGTTTTCAACAGCGATGGAGAAATCATTCAGCATACGGCTGAAGTTTTCCGCATGACCTGATAAATCCGGATGAACCTTTGTTAAAGTCTTCGTGCCGATCATCTTGCCGACGCGCTTGCGAGCAAAATCAGCAAACACTCCGACTGACTTGATCGGGTCTTGTAGAACTTTAGAGACATCAGCTGCTTTGCCGAGTTCTTTCAATTGATCAGAGGGGCCCTTAATACCTGAAAGCGCCAAGAAGATGCGTAAGATTTCGTTGGTGCCTTCAAAGATCAAGTTAATACGAGCGTCACGCATGATGCGCTCATAAGGATACTCGCGCATATAACCGTTACCGGCGGCGACCTGCATGGCCTTGTCCACCGTGTCCCAAAGTTTTTCAGAGCAATAAACCTTACAGACCGCTGACTCCATAGAGTAGTCGCTCATGCCTTGATTCATTTTCCCCGTCGACATGTACACCACGGACTCTGCTGCATAGATCGCGCAGGCCATGGAAGTGATTTTCTCTTGGATAAGACCGAAGTTAATAATGTAATCGCCGAACTGCTTGCGCGCCTTAGCCTGGGCCACCGCCACTTTCAGGATATATTTCATGCCACCGACTGAACCAGAACCTAGAGAAAGGCGTCCTGAGTTCAAAACGTTCATGGCAATCTTGAAGCCTTTGCCCGGCTCCCCCATCATGTTGCCGGCAGGAACAACCACGTTATCAAAATATACCGCGCGGGTTTCTGAGCCGCGGATGCCCATCTTGTCTTCTTTTTCGCCAAACGATACACCTGGCATGTCTTTTTCAACGATAAAGCAGCTGATCTTTTCAACTTTTTTTCCACCATCATCATGCTCGGTTTTCGCAAAGACACTGTAGAAACCGGCCAGTCCGGCATTGGTAATCCATAGTTTCTGACCGGTGATCGTGTAAGTGCCGTCAGAGTTTTTTACGGCCTTGGTTTTGATCGAATAAGCATCAGAACCAGAACCCGGCTCAGTCAAACAAAACGCCGCAAACACTTCACCGCTGGCCAAGCGTGGTAGCCATTTTTTCTTTTGCTCTTCATTGCCTTCGTTCACCAACGCCTTGTAACCGATAGATTGGTGCGCACCCAAGGTGGTGGCGATAGCACCATCGATTCCAGCAATCTCAGAAAAGACCCGCGCGTAGAGCGTGTAATCTAAACCAAGTCCGCCATGCTCTTCGCTTACTCCTAAACCACAAAGCCCTAAGGCCGCGAGACCATCGAGCACGTCTTTGGGAATAATGCCGTCACGGTCGAATTTCTCCGACTTGATGTTCTCTTGAGCAAAACGCTCAACCGCCTGAATCATTTCCTTCGCCATCTCCACTTGGGGATCTGTCAGGTGAGGAAAGGGAAAGACGTCTTCTTCGTGGATTTCACCGAAAAACATGCCTTTTACGATCGAAGGAATTTCTTTTTGAGTATCGGCGGCCATAACACTGTCCTTGTTTACATTGAGAAAATCGTCCCAATTATAGAACGCGACTTGTAGCAGCGACTACCTCACTCTCCAGATTTTTTAAGGTCTTTTCCGACTCACTTACTCTGGATTGTGCGGCCGTCCATATTCCCTTGCGCCCCTTGTTGCAAATAGGTGACAATAAATCGATGGTAAATAAATTCAAAGACTTCCTCGGTAAACTTCGTGCCAAGTTCCGCAAAACGCCACGTCAAGATGTGGTGTATCCGGATAGTGCCGACGACATTGAAATCTCGGATGAGAGACTTTCTCCTCCTGATGTTTCTGTGCCTCATTTGAAACTTTCGAAGCTCAATCGCTTCAGTCCCATCAAGCACAAAATTAAAATGGCGCTCTTGCCGTTATGGCAAAAAACTCGCCTCGCTTTGAGTCGCAGTATGTCTCGCTCAGAGATGGGTCAGAAGTTACAAAAAATTGATTGGGGTGCACTCGCCGACAAGCTGCTCGCACGCGACTCACTCACGGGTCATCATCGCGTCTTTTTAGCGGCGTTTCTCCTCGTATGTACCTACTCTGTCGGTAAAATCTCTGCGCTGGTTTTGCGTGGCCGTCCCACCTTCCCACCGACTGTTTCTTCATCGCCGAGTGAACTGCAAGACGACTTCAATGCCTTTGATCTCAACCAGGTGAAAGTCTCTGATCCATTCCGTACACGCACTGGCGCAGGCCCGAAACAACTTGCTGACACAAAATGCGAAGACTCAGACTCTCGCACATCATTGCCGATTAAGCTTTTGAACACGATCGTGTTGCAAGATAGCGTGAAAAGTATCGCCGCCGTTCAGGTGCGTTCAGGTCGCGACCTGAAGCAAGTTCGCGAAGGTGACACTCTCGACGGCATGGCAAAGATCGCTCGCATCGCACGCCTTGAGATGATCATCAAGAACTTGCAGACCGGCGCTTGTGAGTCTGTCGCCAATGAAAAGATGCGCGACGAACGTCAGCAAATCAGCATCATGACACCAGCTCAAGCCACTAACTTCAAGCAACAGCAGAAGATGAAAGGCATCGAGAACCAAGGCAACAAGTACGTCATCGCCAAAGACTTGCTCGATGAGAAATTGAAAGACATCTCTTTGGTGCTCACTCAGGCCAAGGCCATCAAAATCCAGCAGCCTGATGGCACACTGGCTTTCAAGATCACCGAGATCGATCCTGGTGGCATCTTCTCATTCTTGGGCATTCAGAACGACGACATCATCACTTCAATTAACGGTAAGCCGATCTCTGATTTGAACGAGGTTATGGCCCTGTTCGGTAGAATTAAAAACGTAGACCAACTCCAGCTGGGTGTTCGCCGGGATGGCGAAGAAACTCAGATGGATTACCAAATGAAAAAATAGCGCTTCCAAGGATTAGGAACATGCAATTATCACGTCTGTTTGTTGCTCCGGCCACGCTGCTTGCTCTCTTGATAGCGGTGGACGCCCAAGCGCAATTTAACAAATACCGCTCTCGCTCACGCTTCACCACTCCAACTGAGGGAGCACCGGCCGAAGCAGGTGTGACAGACACTCCTCAACCATCAAGCGCTAGTCCACAAAAACCCATGGATCTCGCCAATCAAGTCGAAACCGACATGATGACACCAGAAGATGCCGCGATCGTGAATGGCACGGACGGTGACGAAGTGGACGCGGTTCCTTTGGGTGATGATGAAGAGCCGGATACTGAAGACGAAGCTAACGTAAACACTTTCGGCAGCCGTGTCTCGTCCGGCGCCATGAAGCCTGAAGCACGTGCGAAAGCGAAGTATGTAAACCTCAATCCAGAAACCGCTTTCGGTCCAGAAATCGTAGAAAGCTTCGACTTCCCTGAAACTGACATCATGGAACTCACAAAGCACATGCAAAAGCTGACCGGGATCAACTTGATCTTGGATAAAGATGTTAAAGGTAAAGTGAGCATCATCGCTCCTACGCCGATTACTGTGGGCGACGCGTGGAAGGCTTACCTCACCGCTTTGAACATGGCAGGCTACACACTTGTAAAATCAGGTGCGTTTTTCAAAGTCATCAACGCTCGTGATATTCGCTACACGCCAACCAAGATCTACACGGGTAACTACACACCCGACACAGAAAACTACGTTATGCGCGTGATCGCCTTGAAGAGCGTAAGTGCTGCGGAAATCGCACGTAACTTCCGCCCTTTCATGAGTCGTTACGGCCGCATCATCGACATCAAACAAACCAACACCGTCATCATGGCGGACACCGGTACGAACATTAACCGTTTGGTAAAAATGGTGAAGTTCCTCGACGTACCAGGGCATGAAGAGACTCTCCAGATCGTGCGCGTGAAGAACTCATCAGCTCAAGAGATTTCAAAGCTTCTCGACTCGATTCTTAAAGGCGGCGGCGGCGGAGCGGCCGGTGCTCGTGCAGGCGGCGCAGCGACTCAACGTTTTGCTGGTGCCGGTGCAGAGACAACATCAACTGCATCTATTAGTCGCATTATCGCTGAACCTCGCACCAACAGCATCATCGCCATGGCGAACGCTGAAGGTGCGAAACAACTCCGCGACTTGATCAACAAACTCGACGTGAAACTTGTTTCAAGCGGCTCTGGTCGCGTTCATGTGTACTACTTGAACTACGGTGACTCTGAAGAGCTCTCTAAGACTCTCTCAAGCATCGTCACCGGTAACGTCACACAAGGCGGAGCTGCAGGCGGCGCTGCTCAACCACGCTTCTCTTCTTCGGGTGGTGTGGCCGACAACGCGATCTTCTCAGCAGAAGTCAAAATCACTTCTGACAAAAACAACAACGCTCTTGTTGTGACAGCCTCTCCAACCGACTGGCTTACACTCAAAGACGTGATCGGACGCTTAGATATTCCACGCGACCAAGTTTACGTTGAAGGGATGATCCTTGAAGCCAACGTGAGCAAAGACAAAGCTTTCGGTGTGAACTTCGTGGGCGCTTACGGCCAAGGCGCTGCTCAGCGCGCCGGTCTTAACGGTTCAGACCTCACCACTCTTCTCACCACTGGTAACCCAACCAGCATCGGCGGCTTCTTCGCGGGTATCGGCGCAGGCGGTACACGTGAAGTGAAGATTGGAACTGAAACTCTCAAAGTGAACAGCGTGAACGCATTGATCCGAGCGGTCGCGAGCCACAGCTCAACCAACGTCCTCGCTACCCCACAAATCCTTGCTTTGGATAACACCGAAGCGACTTTTGAAGTGGGTGAAACAGTTCCGGTTCGTAACTCGACTGTTGGCCAAGGCGGCACACAGAACTTTAACTTCACTCCCCAAGAAGCCAAGCTCTCACTGAAGATCACTCCGCAGATCAATAAAGTGACTCGCTTCGTGAAACTCAAAATCAATCAACGCATCGATGACTTCAAAGCTGTGGATGCCAGCGTGGCCCAGGCCGGTAACGGTGTGCCCACAACGATTCGCTCAGCCGTCACGGAAGTGATGGTGAGAGATCGTGACACCATCGCCATGGGCGGTCTCTTGCGCGATAAAGAAACTGTGACCTTCTCGAAGGTTCCACTCCTCGGTGATATCCCGGTGTTGGGCTGGTTGTTTAAATCTAAATCACGCAGCCTCGAGAAGATTAATCTCCTCTTCTTCATGACCCCACGAATCCTTGCTCCGTACGGCAAGACAGCATCAACCAACACACTCGACGTGATGGCAAAACGTGAAGAAGGCATGAAAGGAATCTTCGAAGGCGACGACCGTGATCCGGCCGCCAAGAAGATGAAACAATTGAAAGCCAAGGTGGAGAGCCAACAAAAAGCTCCCCTTTACGATGAAGTGGATGCGTCAGAGTACCGCAACCTCAACGACCGCACTCTCGAAGTGGCCCCAGAAGTAGAAGAACTTGAGACGCCAGATTACCAGTCCATCCAAAAAAGCATTGAGTGAGGTCCCATGGGACTATCGGAAGAGTTACTAGAGAAGGTTGAGAATCAAAAAGAGAAGATCGGCGAGTTGCTGGTTAAGCACACGTCGCTCACTCGACAACAGCTCGAAGAAGCGCTGGAACTTCAGCGTGCGGAAGGTGGACTTCTAGGAGAAATTCTTCTTCGTAAGAATTACATCCATCCGCACGACATTATCAAAGTGATTTGCCATCAGATCGACATCCCCTACCTCACTGAGCTGAAGGTAGATGATATCGATCCGAACATCGTGAAAGATCTCTCGATCAACTACGCCAAGCACCACGAAGTGCTGCCGATTCTAGAGACGGACTACACCATCACTGTGGCGCTCTCGAACCCGTTCAATTTTAATGCTGTCAACGATCTGCACGCCATCTTCAAGAAAGAAGTGAAGACGGTTGTGACCACCCCGCTCCGCATTCAGGACGCGATTAACCGCGTGTATGAGAAAGCGAACCGCAACCTCGTCAACGACATCGGCGATGAAGAGTTCGAAGAGAACCTCGACCTCGACGGCCCGATCGATATTCTCGATGCTACCGCCGATGAGGCACCGGTTATTCGTTTCGTGAACTCGATCATCTTCCGTGCCGTAAAAGAGCGAGCCTCCGATATTCACATCGAGCCCTACGATAAAGAGACGGTGTACCGTTTCCGCGTTAACGGTGTCATGCAAGAGATTTTACGCCAGCCAAAACGTACGCACGCAGCGGTGTCGTCACGTATTAAAGTTATGGCGAAGTTAGATATCGCCGAGAAACGTCTCCCGCAAGACGGACGTATTAAGATCAAGATCGCAGGTAAAGACATTGATATTCGTCTTTCGACGATTCCGGTACAGGCCGGTGAACGTATCGTTATGCGTATCCTTGAGAAGAGCAATACAGTCTTGCGCCTCGAAAACCTTGGTTTCCGAGGGAAAGTGCTTGAAGGCCTCGTTGAACTCTCGGGCCACAAGCATGGCGTTCTTTATGTGACAGGCCCAACCGGACACGGCAAAACCACGACACTCTTTGCGGTTCTCGAACGGATCAATACTCCCGACAAGATGATCATCACAGTGGAAGATCCCGTCGAATACGAATTGGCCGGCATTTCTCAAATTCAGGTGAACCACAAGATTGATCTGTCTTTCGCGATCGCTCTACGCTCGATTCTTCGTCAAAACCCCGATGTGGTGATGGTGGGGGAAACGCGCGATAAAGAGACAGCGGAAATGGCGATTAACGCCTCTTTGACGGGTCACTTTGTGCTTTCAACCTTGCACACAAACGACGCCTCTTCAGCACCGACACGTTTGATCGATATGGGTGTACAACCCTTCTTGATCTCATCGTCTCTTGTAGGTATTTTGGCCCAGCGTCTCGTTCGCACGCTCTGCTCCGCTTGTAAGCAGCCTACAGAGATTGGTGATTACGAAAAAGTGGCTTTGGACCTTCACGAGAAGCTCCCAGGAAACGTAACTGTCTTTAAAGCGGTCGGTTGCCCGAAATGTCACGGCTCAGGCTACTCAGGTCGAACAGTCGTGTCCGAACTTCTCCTCGTCAACGACGAAATCCGCGCCTTGATTATTCAAAAAACCGATGCCGCCACCATTAAAAAAGCGGCCGTTCGCTCAGGGATGCGTACTCTTCGCCAAGATGCCCTAGATAAAATTTTTGAAGGAATTACGTCGGTGGATGAAATCATTCGCGCGATTAACTCTGAAGAAGAGAACTAATGCCGATTTATAACTACAAGGGCCTAGACCGAACGGGCAAAGAGGTCAAAGGCACGCTCAACATCGATTCCATCGCTTCTGCAAAACAGAAGATTCGCAGCACCGGAATTATGTTGGTGGATATTCGTGAGCAAAAATCCGCAGCCTCTGGCGGCGGTGGTTCAGCGATTTCACGCTTCAAAGGCCGTGTCACAGTTGAAGACCTCGCTCTCATGACCCGTCAGTTCGCGACACTCATTAAAGCCAAGATTCCCGTCGCAGAAGCCCTCTCCGCCCTCGTCGAGCAGGTCGATAGCGAGACGCTGCGGATTGTGATGTCGGAGGTTCGTCAAAAAGTAAATGAAGGTGCTTCGCTTGCCGATGCGCTCGGTGCTCACCCGAAAATTTTCACGGCAGTCTACGCCAACATGGTGAGTGCCGGTGAAGCGTCGGGCACGCTCGAAATCGTACTTCTGCGTTTGGCAGACTTCACAGAATCCCAAATGAAGCTAAGAAATAAGATCAAGAGCGCCATGACCTATCCGGTCATCATGGGCTTCTTTGGTTTTGTTATGATGAACGTGATCTTCATCTTCGTTATTCCGAAGATCGCTAAGATCTTCATCTCCATGAAGAAAGAACTTCCTTTGCAAACCAAGATCACCATCTGGATCTCCGATTTTATGCAAAGCTACTGGTGGGCGGTCATCGCGGCGATGATTGGTGCCTACTTCTTAGTGAAGCGCTATTTGGCGACTCCGAAGGGCGAATCACAGTGGCACGCCTTGCAATTGAAGCTCCCCATCATTGGCATGTTGACCAAAATGATCAACGTAAGTCGTTTTTGCAGCACGCTGGCCACACTGCTTAACTCGGGTGTTCCTATTCTGACGGCCCTCAGCATTGTGAAGAACTTGATTCCGAATGTGCATATGAAAGATGCCATTGAGAAGGCCCGTATCTCTGTCTCAGAAGGTGCCAGCATCGTGACCCCACTGGCGAACTCAGGTCACTTTCCGGCCATGGTGACCCACATGATTCGCCTCGGCGAGAAGTCAGGCGAACTCGAACCTATGCTTAAAATCGTTTCCGAAAACTACGAGGAACAGGTAGAATCCAAAATCGGCGGTCTCACCTCGGTTTTGGAACCCATTATGATGGTGTGCCTGGGTCTAGCGGTCGCTTTCATCGTATTTGCCGTTGTGGTGCCGATGATGAGCCTGAACAGTGTGAATTAGTTAACAGGAGCCTTCAGTGAAAAATAATCAAGCTGGTATGAGTATCTTAGAAATTTTGATCGCGTTGACGCTCTTGGGTCTCGCGGGAACTTTCGTTGCTGGTAAGGTTTTCGAAAACCTCCAGGAAGGTAAAGTTCAAACGGCGAAAATCCAAATCAAGAGTTTGGGTGACCGCTTGAAAGAATTCCGTCGTGACTGCGGCTTCTTCCCTACTACAGATCAGGGTTGGGATGCTTTGATTTCAAAACCAGAAGGCGGCGGCCGTGAATGTAAGCGCTATGCTCCTACGGGCTACATCGATGGCGGAAAAATCCCACAAGATCCTTGGGATGCTGACTACCTCTACGAGTCTGACGGTAAGGCCTACACCATCATCTCTCTCGGCGCTGATAACGCTGAGGGCGGCGAAGAATTTGATGCCGACATCAACTCAAAAGACCTCTAAGCTCGCCACCGACCAGGGTTTCTCACTGATAGAAATCCTGGTCGCGCTCTTTTTAGCTGCGCTGATCTTTCTCGCGATCCCCTCATCTGAAAATTCACGTCGCCACCAAGACTTGCAAACCGCAGTCGATGATATCGATCGTGCCGTCCGTTTTGCCGGCAATGAATCCGTGCTTCGCAACACTGTGGTTCGTCTGCGGATAGAGCTCGAAAAATCCCCGGTAGAGTACACTGTGGAGTATGGCCCGAGTGAGAATTTGGTTTTGCCCACTCTTCAACCAGACGCAGACAAAGACCTCAAAGAGGCCGAAGAAGAGAAGAAGCGTTTGGCCAAACTCGACTCGCAATTCACCAAAGTTGAAGAGTTCGCCGACATGACCCGTGAATTCTCTCCCGAAGTTGAATTCTTGGGTGTCGCAACCTCGTTTCAAAAGAAACTCATCCGCGAGCAATCCGCAGCGATTTACTTCTACCCCACGGGAGAACGAGACGCGGCCTTGCTGTTCTTTGGCACGCAAGACGAGATCGCCGTGCTGGAAGTTCTGCCTTTCCAGGACAAAACCGACGACTCTTACTACCCTGCCCCTATTACCGAGGGTGACGTTGGCAAAGCAGACGATTTCAAGGAAACTAAAATGGAGGAAATTGCAAAGAACTGGCTGGAAAAATGAAGCGGAAACAACAGGGTTTCTCCCTTATTGAAGTCATGATCGCATTGACCCTCTTTGCGGTCTTTGTCAGCGCCTTCCTCGTTTCTCAAGGTTACAACGTCTCCGACTCCTCTCTTAGCGAAGAACAGATTAAACTCCACATGCTCTGTGAACAAAAAATGCAAGAGGTCATGATCGATCCTCCGAAGTTCACCAACGCCCTCGTCGACCTCAAAGAAACTAAAACCTTCGAAGACAAAGAATACTCTGGCTACAGCTGGACGATTGAATGGAAGAAACTCAAGGTCCCCGACTTCGGTAAGATTTTTGCCAGTGGCGCCGCCGCTGGTGCCGAAGGTAGCGAAGACAACAAATACTACGACGATGACAACAAAGCGAAGCGCAACAACTCTGTTGAGACCATGGTCTTTGATAAGCTGAAGGAAAACATCGAACGGATCGTGTGGCAGGTGAGACTCACCGTGACCAACAAAGAAACTAACTACTCTTACTCTCTCTCGCGATGGGTAACCAACTACGATGAACCAGTCCAACTCAATCTTACGTTCTGAAGAGGGCCTCACTCTTCTAGAAATCATGATTGCCATCGTTTTGTTGGCCTTCGTCATGTTTGGCGTGATTGCCATCATCGACAACTCACAGAACACCAAAGACCGCACCATCCAGCTCGATCGTGACAATCTTCAGATCGAGACGGCCATGTCGCGTATTGAATGGGATTTCACACAGATTTGGTCACCACTTTATTTTTCCCAGAAATTCACCGGCAACATGGATCCATCGACCAATCCTGGAATAGAGGAAGTGGCCTATCTTTACGAAGGACATCCTCGTTTCCGTCAGCCGAGCAAAGAAGGTCTGCCGATTCCCAAATTTTTACTGCGCGAAAAAAATGAGATCATTTTTCTCACCACTTCTAATCGCCGTAAGCTCGAAGACCAGAAGCAATCTCACTTCATGTGGGTCCGCTACTACGT
>JBEIPE010000290.1:0-3629 GCA_040377215.1 Halobacteriovoraceae bacterium | reverse complement strand
GATTGTAAGTCTCAGATCACTGTATCCACAAAGTCTCTCGCGAACTGTTTATCGTTTTTATGGGTTCAAAGGTTCTAACCAATGGATCGGCTGTACCTACGCGACCTATGCGACTCTGAATTTCAACAAGTGGGACCAAGTTTTTCTCGAAAACAAGAATAACTTCCGACTCAAGAATCTCAAAGATGGGCAGCTTCAGACATACCAAAAGTTTAGCCGATGCTTTTCTAGCGCTTTAATCTCACTTCAGGATGAAGACACCGGCATTTTCCCCTTTTATGTTTTTGCTGCACTTGATTTCATTTCAAAGCCAGACGACGAGAAACAATCTGCAAGAATCGATAAGTATTTCAAAAAGAACAGTTACTTCGAGAAATACGGAGCATCGGCGAGAATTTTTTATTTCACGAATAGAATTAACAAGAACCTCATTGCATCTAACGACAAAGGATTCTTCAAAAACATTCTTCAAGACAATCCAGAAGCAATAATAAACCTATTTCAAAAAACTGCGCATCTAAGGAATGTTTTTGCGCATACAGGAATCCCACCTTCGCAAGAAAACGGACCTCTTCTTACAACCCAAGACATAGATACATTATGCAAAACATGCGGCTTTATTTTTGATTATCTAAATCAAGAGGGCCAGATTAACTACGCTGACATATTCTCAGAAATTTTAAAAAATTGACGTGACCTGTGCTCCCACAAAGTTCGTGTCATCTACCGGGATATCAAACGTCTTAGAGTCGTTAAAGTTTTCCGCTTCAAAGAAACTGCGGTTAAACGCTCGCCCGACCTCGACTCGCCATTGCAGGATGCGAGGAATGACGGCGCCGTTCATGGCGAGGGTCAATTTCTGTTCGCGGTAGAAAAAACGCTCGCGGGTGTGCTCACGCTCTTCCCGGAAGAACTGCTGTGGACGATGCTCAAACCCTAACGTGACACCAGTGAATGGCCCCCAGTAATAGCCTGCTTGAAGATTGTGGTTCCAGGGTAGAAAAGTGGTGGCCTGAAGATCGAACCCAGACTCATAACGTTTGCGCCAAAACACAAAGGGCAAACCAAGCAACAGTGTTTCTTCGCGAGACATTTTAGAAACGTAGAAGAATCCTGGAATCGGTACGCCGTTGGCAAAACTGCGGTTGTTGGAATAATTCAAAACACCCCACCAACGAGCATTGAATTGGTGAAGATAGTTGGCCGACTGGGTATCATTGGCCGAACGAGCAAAAGGGCGATCACTCGCAGAACCATAACTCAAACTCACACCACGCACTTTGTTCTCTTGTCCGTAGTAGCGCCACCCCAGGCTTCCCTGAACTGTGCGATAGGGATGAAGAGCTTGCGAAGGGTGATGCAGAACGAGATCTCCCGCCTCTACCCCGACGGTGACTTCTTGTTTGCCATTATTCCAAACGGGAGCAGCTGAACGCACGCGCCATTGACGCTGCTGGAGATCACGATCTGAACCGTTCACTGCGGCCGGCGCATAAAAGGTTTCTTCGAAAGAAAAAGTTTTCTGAGAAGCCCCTGGACGGAAAAGCGCGGCGAAATCCTGCGCCCACGCTGAGGACATGCTTAAGATAAAAACGAAGAAGAAAAATTTCATTGCAGTCCCTGCCAAAATTCGGGGAACGCCAGATCAAAACTGGTCCCTTTACGACGATCATGTTCAACCACAAACCGTTGCAAATTGTCCCACTCATGTTGGGCGGTTGGGGTCTTTTTCCATTGCTCTACGATGCGTTTAAAACGCTCAATCTCACTGGGACTGAATCCTACGCTCCCCCGGAGGGCCATGCTATTGGCCTCATAGTGGGCGACGATCTCATCGAGCAGAGGTCCGTAACGTCGTGGCAGAACCGGCAGCGCCATGAAGTGAGGATAATGCAGCAGCGAGACTCCAACTTTAAGTTGTGCCTTCGGGTAAGTCTTTCGACACCACAGGACGTAATCCAAGAGTTCGATAAATTTAAAAGGAGAAAGAGCGTTAAATGTCACAAGGAGCGTGACTGGAATCTCTGGGGTCTCACGTAATACGAGCTCAAGATGACGACTGAACGTTTTCACACTCAGGCCTGAACGCAACCACTCGGCCTGCTCGCCCCAAGTATCAATACTGGCGTAGAGATGGAACTCTTTGAGCGCTCGAGCGGTTGATAGGCGCTTGAGCAGTTCACGGAAACGAGTGAAGCGCTCATCAGAAAGCATGAGATTTGTATTCAGTGAAAACTTCAGCTCGGGTAACGGATCAGCAAGAAAAGATTCCATCAGACGAAAGCTATCTTCCAACAGCAAAGGTTCCCCTCCTGTCAGACGGAGCACCTGCAATTTACTGCGGACTTCAGGCCACCACTTCCAAAAAGCATCGGTTGCTTGCGTAGATTCTTGAAAGTTTTCCAAATTTCCAAAATTATCAGAGGTCGGATAAGCACCATACTGACGAATTTCTGCTCGCAGAGCACTACTCACCGCTGGATCACAGTAAGAGCACTTCAACTGACAGGTTGAAGAGAAGGATAGTTCCAAATAAGTAGGATCGATGTTTTCATCACCCGTTGCTTTCGCAAGTTGAGGGAGAGAGCTCCTCGCCCAATCCTCGGCCGATTTATAATGGCGATCACTTAGTAAGTTCGCTCCAGCATCTTCGGCTTTCCAGCAGTAAGAACATTCCTCAGGTCGAATTCCTTGCAGCATCTTCTTACGTTCACGTTTTTTGTGTTCGGTATTGTGAAGCGCCCCAGGGTTCGCGGCAAGTTCACTCTCCGGAACTTTATGCCGAGGCGGATGGTGACAGCTATGGGTTTCGCCGATTTCAAGATGAATAGTAGATTGCAGCCACTTGGCCGCACACATACTAGGAGAAATTTGATTGAGTTGATGACGAACAGAATGAACGTAGTCTTGCGAGAAGCTTTGGGCCAAACGCTCAGCGAGTTTTCCCACTCCGGGAAGGCGACGTACACGTTCGTACGTCGCCTTGACCACGGGATGAAAATATAAACTCAGAACAAGGCCTCAGGATTCATGTTCTCGAGGTGATGCTTCACACTCGCGAGGAACTTAGAGCCCATCTCACCGTCGATGATACGGTGATCGTAAGTGTGTGTGCCGTACATCATGCTACGGATCGCCATCGAATCGTCTTCTTGGATCATGATGCGTTTTTTGATCACACCCGTTGCGAAGATACCAACCTGAGGCTGCAAGATCACCGGAGTCGCGAACAACACGCCGAAGCTGCCGTTGTTGGTGAAGGTGTAAGTGCCACCAGAGAGGTCATCCATGGTGAGCTTTTTGGTGCGCGCTTTATTCGCCAAGATATCAAGCTGACGAGCGATACCTGTGAGGTTCAAATCACCTGCATACTTGATGACTGGAACAACGAGACCGTTGCCTGGAACGGCCACTGCGCAACCCAAGTGAATGTCTTTCTTGATCACGATGTTATCGCCATCCACTGAACCGTTCACCATCGGGTTCTCTTTCAACGCTTGAACGATGGCGTACAAGATGAAGTGAGAGTACGTGAGGTTGAAGCCTTCGCGTTTTTTGAAATCGTTTTTGAATTTCTCGCGGAACTTCACGAGGTTCGTCATGTCGATTTCATCCACGCTGTTCACGTG
>JBEIPE010000257.1:0-4272 GCA_040377215.1 Halobacteriovoraceae bacterium | reverse complement strand
TCAGTTCGCTGCTCGCCTCCCTCAGTAACATCTCTATCCGGAAGCATGGTAACTCCATGCTTCCGGATCCTTTTCACACTCCCTACTCAAAATCCCTCAGTCTGCTAAAAGCTCCTCAGCTTTAACCCTCAAGGAGTTTTTATGAAGACACTTATGTCAGCACTCGTATTGATATTCTCTCTCAGTGCATTCGCCACCCACGATGTCTACACGTCTGTTTCTATCGTGACCTTCGACTACAACTCAGAAGAGTTCCACGTCACCAAAGCACCGATCGTGGGTTGTGTGGGCCTGCCACGGGGTCCAGAATTGGTTCAGTTCACAGCTCCCTACATGGCGACTTCAAATATCGGTTGCGGCGGAGAGCCGACCACAGAGAACATCAACGTCTTAACGTGCGCGACAGTGACGGACTCTCAGGAGTCACGGGATATGAGCACGTTCTCAAAAATTACTTTGGATATTTCTAAGTGCGATGCGAAGAACGATCCGAAATTCATCACGATGGTGAGAACCGCTGCGGCGATGAACTTCAACACCCGCACCAGCAAAGTTCAATTGACTCTCGTGAAGTAGATTCTTGGGGCCGGGAAACCGGCCCTACTTCACATCTCTAAAAATAAAGAAGACCGCTCCTACTAAGCACAGCGAGGCGTAGATGAAGTTCTTGGTCAACGGCACTTTCATAAACATCACACAGAACACCGCAAACACCGTCATGGTGATCACTTCTTGCATGACCTTGAGTTGCGGCAGTGTGAAGTACTGATGCCCCATGCGATTGGCCGGCACCTGGAAGATGTATTCAAAAAACGCAATTCCCCAACTAATCAACACCACTATCCAAAGCGGCTTCAGCGTCATGTCGCCTTTCAAGTGTCCGTACCAGGCAAAAGTCATAAAGATATTGGAAACGATGAGCAGCAAGATAGGTGTAATCATGCTTAGATTATAAGCGGACAACCCGTTATAAGTGCAAGACTTCACACATCTTTTTTGAAAAAATGAACCGATTCCACAATCCTTTCGTCTAATAGGTAGAGGATGAGGCCATGCTGCTTTTCATATTGTTTTCTCTCACCAGTTTCGCTCATGCGGCCCCGGTTTTTACCTGGGCGGAATGTGTCGCTCTCGCGAGCGAAAAAAATCCATCACTCGCCGCGGGTCATTACCAACTCTCCGCCAGTGAAGCGAAGAAGAAGGCCGCCATCAGCGCCTTCCTCCCTTCCGTTTCTGGATCACTCAGCTGGAACCGTTCAGGTGTCCAGCGCGAAGGGCAAGGCTTCACGACTTTAAGCAATACCGGCGACTCTTACTCAGCTGGATTGAACGCCAGCATGAATCTCTTTGCTGGTTTGAAAGACAAGGCCAAAGTAGACCAGGCCGACTTTAATATTGAGGCGAGCAAGGCCCAACTGCAAACCACCAAAGCGCAGATCAGTTTTGATCTTAAAAGCGCGTACGAAGGTTTGCTCTATGCTCTTTCCTATCAAACACTCACCCAAGAAATCATCAAGCGCCGAGAAGAAAACCTCAAGATGGTGCAGCTGCGCTTTCAAAGTGGTTTAGAAAATAAAGGGTCGTTTCTTTTATCTGAGGCCTACCTCGCCCAGGCCCGCTACGACGATCTGCAAGCGCAAAACGCGGCCCGGGTGGCACGCGCGCAACTGGCGCGGACTTTAGGCATTGATGACCAAGAGGAATTCCTTATTGAAGGTGAAGTACCGCAGGACTCACCGGATGTGCGTCCGAACTTTAGAGAGCTCGCTCTCTCCACGCCGACGTACCTGGCCTCGCGCTCTGTGGCGGATGCCGCCAAAGAGGATATCATCATCGCCCGTGCCAACTTTCTTCCTAATCTTAGTTTGAGCGGTGAAGTTCGTCGTCAGGATGAAAACTTTTGGCCTGAACAACAAAAGCAGTGGGGCTTTGGCGTCACACTCTCGATGCCGTTCTTTGATGGTGGGCGTGATTGGTACTCCACGAAAGCCGCCTCCCAGACTTATCTCTCACGCGTAGAAGAGCGTACCAACGTTGGGCGTGATGTGATCGCCAAACTTGAGCGGGCCTGGGCGAGTTTTCAAGAAGCCGCCAGCAAACTGACGGTGGATCGCACTTTCCGTGATGCCGCCGTGGTTCGCGCGGAGATCTCACGCAAGAAATACAACAATGGTCTCCTGACCTTTGAAAACTGGGATATCATTGAGAACGATTTGATCAATCGCCAAAAATCTTATCTTTCTACGAAACGTGATCGCGTGACGGCCGAAGCCTCATGGGAACAAACGCTGGGCCAGGGAGTGCTCCCATGAATAAAAAATATCTTATCGCTGGTGTTGCTGTTCTCGTTCTAGGCGGAGGTCTCTACTGGTGGAAACAAAAGCCCACAGGGCCTCGTTTTGAAAATGCTAAAGTCACCCGCGGAAATATCACCATCACAGTAGAAGCCACCGGCACAGTGCAACCGGAAAACCGACTCGAGATTAAGCCACCCGTGGCGGGACGAATTGATGAAGTGCTGGTGCAAGAAGGCGCGCTGGTTCGCAAAGGTCAAATCCTGGCCTGGATGAGTTCCACTGAACGAGCCGCTTTATTGGATGCCGCCCGTGCGAATGGTGCCGCGGAATACGCCCGTTGGAGTGAGTTGTATAAAGCGACGCCGATTATGTCGCCACTCGCCGGCACACTCATTCTTAAAAATATTGAGCCCGGCCAGACGGTCACCAACGCTGATGCGATTCTTGTGCTTTCCAATCGCCTCACGGTGAAAGCCCAAGTGGATGAAACTGATATTGCGCAAATTACTTTGGGTAAAGATGTGAGCATCACCTTGGATGCCTACGCCAAAGAAAAGATCCCCGGCAAAGTGAGCTTGATTGCTTTCGAGGCCACCACCACCAATAACATCACCACCTATATTGTCGACGCGACACCTGCGGAGCAGCCGAGCTTCATGCGAAGCGGGATGACCGCTACGGTCAATTTTATCATCGAGAAAAAAGATAATGTCCTCTTGGTGGCGAACTCTGCTTTAGAAGAAGACGGAGGCCAAGTCTCAGTGCGAACGCGCACGCCCGAGGGTAAACCTCGTAAAACCTCAGTCAAAACCGGTCTGACCGACGGAAAAAATACCGAGATCATCGAAGGTCTCACGGAAGGACAAGAGGTCCTGATTCCACTTATGGCTGCGGAAGAGGATGGGAAAGCGGGCAATCCATTCATGCCATCACGGAAACGCCGATGATCGAAGTTAAGGGCCTCACTAAAGTTTACCAGATGGGTGATAACAAAGTGTGGGCGCTTAAGGGCGTTGATCTCCTCATTGAAGAAGGAGACTTCGTCGCCATCATGGGACCGTCCGGCAGTGGTAAATCCACCCTCACACAAATTCTCGGTCTCTTGGACTCTCCGACTTCAGGGTCTTATAAACTCAATGGCCGTGAAGTGGGCCATCTCACAGAAGAAGACTTGGCCATTCTTCGTCGTGAAGAGATCGGGTTCATATTCCAACAATTCAATTTGCTTCCGCGCATGGATGCGGCGGAAAACGTTTCTTTGCCGCTGTTCTATTCTAAAAAACCCGGTGGCCGTGATGCCGGTCAAAAGCTCCTTGAACGCGTGGGTCTAGGCCCGCGCTCGCATCACAAACCTAAAGAAATGTCCGGCGGTCAGCAGCAGCGTGTCGCCATCGCTCGCTCTCTGGTGAATGCCCCTCGCATCATCATGGCCGATGAGCCCACCGGTAACTTGGATTCGGTGAGTGAAGAAGAGATCATGAAGATTCTCCAGGAGCTCAATGCTCAAGGCATCACCATTCTGATGGTGACCCACGAGGATTCGATTGCTGAGAAGGCCAAACGAATTATCCGAATTCGCGATGGTGAAGTTTTATCCGATGAACGTCGCGTGCCCCACAAAGCGCCTGGAGTCAGTATTGCGCGCATTCCGCCTCCCCCGCCGCCCATTGGTTGGCGCGATATCAAAGAGCATTTCATTCAAGGCAAGCGCACACTCGCCGCGAATAAAATCCGCACGGCGCTTTCGATGCTGGGTATTTTGATTGGTGTGGCTTCGGTCGTCGCGATGCTTGCGATTGGTCGAGGCGCGCAGGAATCCATTGAGGCCCAACTTTCCTCGCTGGGTTCTAACATGCTCGTGCTGCGCACTGGGAATATCCGTCGTGGCGGCGTGGCCCAGGCGGAAAGTGCTTCGCGCATGGAATACCAAGACGCCAAAATGCTCATGGAGAATCTCCCGGCGATTAAAGAGGCC
>JBEIPE010000278.1:0-3912 GCA_040377215.1 Halobacteriovoraceae bacterium | reverse complement strand
CATCCACCATTCGTCGCGATTGGCGAGATCAGTGGGATTTTGTTTTTCTAATTTTTCAAGAATGCGGACACCTTGATAAGACTTGAGCGTCTCATCGAGTTGCTGCCAATCACTTTCAGAGAACAATGACGACAGCTCGAGTTCTTGGCGAGGTGCCTGGAAGTACTCTTCACCGGGAGCGAGCTCCATAGGCTTCGCGCGGCCGCCAAAACGTTGCCACTGCCCTTCTTTAGAGAACTGCGTTTCTTGCTCGTAGCGAACCGTGCGCGCATGTGGGAACTTCCCCGCGATCTGCAAGGTGCTGACGTTATCTCTTAATGTGGAGATGCAGGCCTGATAGGTTTCAATTAAGACCTGGCGAGTGAGAAAACGAGGCGTGATGAGCCGCAAGTTCTCTGGGCCCATGGTATTTTTCAGTTCAACCAGCTTCAAAACAGCAGCCAGATCATGGCCAATAATCACCGTGGGGATATGCTTGCGCCCCTCACTGTGTTTGGACTCGTCTTTTTGTTTTTTGAAAGATTTTAAACCGAAACTCATGCCCAGGAGTATGTCATGGGCATGAGCGGTTAGAAAAGATTACTTACTATTTGATCGCGAGTTTATCACCAGGCATCATCCCGCGGCGTTTGAGCGTTTTATTTGAACGCACCAAGACATCCATAGGAACGCCGGTTTTACGAGCGATCTGCCAAAGCGTGTCGCCTTTTTTCACTGTGTAGTACTTGCTTGGGCGGCTGATGGTCTTGCCCTTCGTGCTCACGCTGCTTATGTAGCGGTAGTACGAACGACGCGCCTTGCGGAATTTTTTCGGGACTTCGTAAAGATCTGCGTACATGCGGTCGCGTGAGCTTTGATCGTCACGGAAAGGAAGCTTAATTTGCGTTCCTTCTTCACAACGTTGGCCATCAAGCGCTGGATTGAGCGCAGCTAAGACATGCACTGGAACACGATGCTGTTGAGCTGCTTGCGCCAATGTAGTTGATTTATTCGTCGTCCACGTTTGGTACTTGGCCGCACTCACAACTGACTTGTCTTCAATTTTATCCCACTCCGCTTTGGCACCGACTGGCATGCGCAAAGTGTAAGACGGCAAATGCGGAGGCGTCTGCCAACGCAACAACTCTGGATTGTAGCGTTGCACTTCTTCGAAAGGAACGTTCAACACGCGAGCCACTTCCATCAAGTCAGTGTTCGCTGGAACATCGATGTTGTCGTAATCGAGGGTGGTATCAAAAGCGAGTTCGTTAAAACCGAAGCTCGACAAGTTTTTACCGATGATGGCGAGGGCCATGATTTTCGGAACGTAGTTCTTGGTTTCTGGCTTGAGGTAGCGACCTTTCGTAAGTTTCCAAAAGTCACGAGTGCCGTAACGCTTAATCGCACGACCGATTTTACCTTCACCAGCGTTGTAACCCGCTGTTGCGAGTTCCCAAGAACCGAAGAGGTCATGAAGATCTTTCAAGTAACCAGCTGCGGCCACTGAAGCTTTCAAAGGATCGCGGCGTTCATCCATCCACCAGTCTTGGTTCAAACCATACTTGCGACCGGTGAAGCTCATGAACTGCCATGGGCCCATGGCCGAAGCGTGGGACTTAGCGATGTTTTGGAAACCAGACTCTGCCATAGCGAGATAAATCAAATCGCGAGGAAGGCCGTTTTCGTTGAGAACTTTTGAAAGCACTGGCGCATAACGGCCACCGCGCTGAGCGTAGCGCTGGAACCATTCACGGCCGCGGCCTGTGAAGTAAGCCACCCATTTAGCAACTTGGGGATTCCAGGTCACAGGAATATCGAAGTGAGTGTTCTTGAGATTAAGGTGTTCTGCACCTTTCAGCTCAAAAACGCGCAAAGGTGAAACGAAGGTACCGTGGTGAGAACTACCGAGGATGCAGCCTTCGCAAGCTGTGAGGTCAGAGTCTACGATGCCTTGCTGTGTACGACCGCCGGGAGTGTACGTCCCTTCTTCGCCAAAACTGCGCCAGCCGCTGGCGGTTTTTTTACCGGTTTTTGATGGTGTGGCACAGGCACCCAATAGAAGACAAAAAGAAACTGAGAGCCATGGGCGAAGCTTCGTCATGAAAAACATCCTTATCCACGAATATGCATACAAGTCCCAACCATGGGACCTGATACCATTGTACCTTAGGCTTGACGGCACTTTAGGCGTGAAAGTTTAGCAAAAGGTCTTCCCCCTATAATGGATGTGATTTCATTCATTTGTCGACCTTTTGTCGCGCACCCCGCCGAACATTTTTTCCCATCGGGGCGCGGCTTGGTCCGACATAATCTTGACGCTTTCTCTCTGTCATTTGTCCATTGTGGTAAAGTTCAGTGATGCGTTTTGTTTTATTTTTATTATTGGCCCTTCCCCTTCACGCCAAAGTCGACCCGCCCAACTACGACTTCAGCACGGACACTCTGGCGGAATTCTTCCCTGGTCAAACGCTGGCCACGCTAGAAGCTAAATACGGCAAGGGTGAAGTGATGGGCGACAAGAATGGCACACGCACTCTCAGATTTTGGGTTGCGCAGATACGCTATAAATTTCCGGTGCTGGTGCAAGTTGATCAAGAAAAAGTGCTCGATATGTTCGCCACTCTTCCTTCGTATTTCTTGCATGATATTTTCCACCATTCGCTTATCAAGCGATGGGGAAAACAGCAAAAATACAAGCGCGTCGACGAGGAAGCCTACTATCGCTGGGAAGACGCGGACAAGATCATGCATTACTCTGCGGCCTGCACAATCACCTGTTTTCCACTCTATTTTTCGGTGAGTCCTAGTAAAGACAAGGCGCCTCAGGGATTCAAGTCGCAACACGAGCAATTAAGTACTTCTCCTTAGGAAAATCTGACCTGAGATGCACTTATTAAGGTTTTCTTATAAAATCTTAGGATGAAAGCCCTGCTTCTCCCTTTCATTTTCCTCGCCACCGCAGCTCACGCTGAAATCAACATCGAAAGATTTGAGTTCTCCGGTGAGTATGGTCTTGCGTACCACTCCCTTGAGGGTGAGCAAAAGAGCAATAACTCGAGAGGTAAGCTCACCTCGCCGCAGTTTCCCTACTGGATCGGCTCATTGACCACACGGTTAAGTCAGAACTGGGGGATCCGACTATTCGGAGGATTGCAATTCGTGCGCTTCGACGAACCTTCCGGTGAACAGGAAATCAAGAGCGAGCGCAAAGAACTTCTCCAGTACGGCGTCGAGATCATCACCAAGACAGGTACCAACTCTCGCATCGGGTACTTTGTTATGCAGCAAGAACGCCCGTTGTATTTCAACAAGTCACCCGGCGAGTTCGAGGTGATTAAAGCGAGCTTTGGCCAAGGCGGCATCTCATGGACCGCTCACCAGCGCCGTCGAGTTGGTCTTCTGTGGGGAGTAGGAGCGAAAGCTTTTGTGCTCTTTCCTGTCGAGGGCGGTGACATCCTAACAGAGGCAGGAGCCGGCGCCGAGGGCTTCGCACGCATCGGATGGATCGGTCCGTTGGGTACGAGCTATCTGATTAAAGGTTTCTATCAATACGCCTCGGCGCCCAACGCCGAAGTGAACTTCGTTCATGAAGTCTTCGGCTACGCCGGCGTGATTAATTTCACATTCTAATTTCTAGAGATCTTCCGGAGCACCGTAGGTGATATTGGTCTCAATCGAGAACTTGTACTCGGCTTTGATCCGATCATCCGTGAGGATTGAGTTCGAGAGACGGATACCGTCGAGCAAGCCATTGTAGAAGTTCGAAGCCCCACCCGTATTACGAACGAAACCGAAGCTGTTGAACGTCGTACTCTTGTTGCCCGTTTCACTGGTCGCCGTGCCCGTCAGAACACCGTTAACGTAGAAGCGCACAGCACCGGTGGTTTCGTTACGTGACATGGTCACAAGGCGCCAGTTGTTGTCGTTAACTTT
>JBEIPE010000265.1:0-4074 GCA_040377215.1 Halobacteriovoraceae bacterium | reverse complement strand
GCGAGCATGTGTGTGCAGATACGATCCAAGAAGTAACGGTCGTGGGAAATAACCACGGCGCATCCTGGGAACTCCATCAAGGCGCGTTCAAGAGCTTGCAGAGTATTCACGTCCAAGTCGTTGGTCGGCTCATCCAGCAAGAGCACGTTGCCTTCTTGCTTGAGAACTGAAGCGAGGTGCAAACGGTTTTTCTCACCGCCTGAAAGCTCTTTGATGCGTTTGTCGTGGTCTTCGCCACTGAAGTTGAATTTGCCCAAGTAAGCACGAGCGTTGATCTCGCGACCTTGCAACTTGATCACATCAGCGCCGCCGCTGACTTCTTCCAATACTTTTTTATCCGAATCCATCTCACGGCTTTGATCGACGTAAGAGATCTTCGCCGTATCTCCGACCTTGAATGAACCAGCGTCCGGCTTCAACTGGCCGGTGATCATTTTGAAGAGTGTCGTTTTACCGGCACCGTTGGGGCCGATGATACCGACGATACCGCCTGGTGGAAGCTTGAAGGTCAAATTCTCGTAGAGAACTTTATCGCCGAAAGCTTTTGAGATGCCGTTGGCTTCGATGACGATGTCACCCAAACGAGGCCCTGGTGGAATGAACAAGTCGGTGGTCTCGTTGCGCTTCTCCGTCTTCGAGTCCGCCATCATCTTTTCGTAGTTCGCGATACGAGACTTGCTCTTCGCGTGCCTTGCTTTCGGAGATGAACGAATCCACTCCAACTCTTCAGCGAGCGCCTTGGCGCGTTTGCCTTCAGATTTTTCTTCTTTCGCCAAACGAGCACCCTTCTGCTCAAGCCATGACGAGTAGTTGCCTTGGTAAGGAATGCCGCGACCGCGATCCAACTCAAGAATCCAGCCAGCGACGTTATCGAGGAAGTAACGATCGTGGGTGACCGCGATGATCGTGCCCTTGTAGGCCTGCAAGTGGCGCTCGAGCCAGAAGACTGATTCAGCATCCAAGTGGTTGGTAGGCTCATCCAAAAGCAAAACGTCGGGCTCTTGCAAGAGAAGACGGCAAAGAGCTACGCGGCGTTTCTCACCACCTGAGAGCACGCCACATTTTTGTTCAGACGGAGGACAGCGAAGAGCTTCCATGGCGAGTTCAAGACGTGAGTCCAAATCCCAGGCGTTGGCCGCATCCATCTTGTCTTGCAACAACGATTGTTCTTCGAGGAGCTTATTCATCTCGTCGTCAGACATCGTGTCGCCGAGCTTGTTGTTTACTTCTTCGTAGCGATTCACGATATCAACGATGGATTGCAAACCTTCCTGCACGACCTGGCGGACCGTTTTTTCTGGATCGAGCTGCGGATCTTGTTCGAGCATCCCATACGTGATGCCTTTCGAACGATTCAACTCGCCGATGAAATCAAGATCCGTGCCGGCGATGATTTTCAAGAGTGATGATTTACCCGCACCGTTGAGACCAAGTACACCGATCTTCGCGCCGTAGTAAAACGACAACGAGATATTATCGAGAACTTGTTTTTTGTTGGGGTAAACTTTCCCCATTTTGTGCATGGAAAAGATAATTTCTTTATCAGACATAATGGCCACCTTTTGAGAGTGGCCCATTTAAGCAGGTTAGCTGGATTTGAGCAACTGGAACACCAACCCCGTCAGGAACAAGAAGTAGGAACCCGCGAAAAATACGAGGAGAAAAACCAATTTCAGCCCCTCACCCAGCTTTATAAGCTTCTGCAGACACTCCTCACGTAAAAACCACGCCTCCTGCAGAAGAATCTGCGCTTCGCGTCCGAGTGCACCGCCTTGCTTTTGATAAAGGCCTGCGAGCTCAACAACACGTTGAACCAAAGGCACGAGCACGGGGCCCGCCAGGACCGGTAAACGCTCTAACTTCGCCTCAGACAAAACTTGTCTGGTCGGAAGACCCGCACCACTCAGGGAGCGCAGCACATAAAGTCCTTCGAGAAGTTCCGAGAAACCACGCAGTCGACGGTGGGCGACTAAGATCAACACGGGCCGAAAAAGCGCCAGGCCCGTGAACTGCAAAATTCCCATCAACGCATAAATATAAACCGGCATGCCATTGGCTAGAATATCGCCCGTCACAAAAACAAACGCCCAAGTAATCACAATAAAAAGCGCAAACTGCGCCCAGGCCGCATAAGTAATCCCCTGCCAGCGCTGATCAAAGGCGCGCTCTTTGGCGAGACCATCACGCCACTCCCATAAAAGCTCGCGCGGAAAACTACCGAAGGAGCGTGCGTGACGAAGGCCGCCTTCCGCCAGTCGACCGAAAAATTTAAACTGCGGAACTTCGCCTAAACTCGTGAGTGCTGCACCGGTTCCGCTCGCAAGCTGCCAACTCTGTAGCCAACGATTCAGCGCTTCCGCCGGATCGCTTCGACGAAGTAAACTCGGTAGCAGTTTTTCATTGAGCCAGAGCCCCGCAGCGAGCCACGAAAGTGGCGCCAGGAGCAGTAAATGCATGATCAAACTCCCTCCCCTTCGTTGACTTTGCGCACAAAGTCATTTAGAACCTAAGCATGTCTTCCATTCAAGTTGTCACGCCAGATAGTGCACCGTCTTCAGGGCCATCAGCTTTGGAGCAATTTCTTTCATCTTTGAAACGCACACGCTCAACGAAGACCCTCGCTCTTCATCAAAAACGTCTGCAATACTTGGCACAGAACTTCGATCCTTTCGCGGGCTCGATGGATAGCGAGTGCCAACAAATTCTCGCTCACTACAAACTCGAATTAGATGCCCAAGATCCCTTCCGCTTCACCAACTTGGTGTTGCAGATGCTCGACGCTTTGGAAGAAAGGAGCCGAGGCACTGCTTCGGTTTAGTTTTCATGGCCGTCCCCCGCTGCGCGCTCCACCCCATCTCCATTAAACTCATGCGCCAAGGTCATCCTTGGGTCACTCTCGATGCGTTTTCACGCCGCTTCCCTCGTGAAGCGAAATTCGTCGTGGGCCAAGACGATCGTCGCATGGACATCGGTGTGCTGTTGCATGATCCCGACCACAAAGTGGTGCGTGGCCGTCTGTGGAGCATCACGCGTCCGTGGGAAGAAAAATTCTTCTGGAAAGAAGTTGAAGAAAGGCTCATCCAAGCTCGCTCAGTTCGTGTGCAGCTAGAAAGTTTTAAAGCGCGCAATGATCGCTACTGGATTTTTGGCGAGGCCGATAATCTGCCCGGACTTATGCTGGTGCAATTGGCCGATCGTTTCATCGTGCAGTTCTACGCCCTTTGCTGGCGTGACATGTTCCCCGAACTCAAACCTCTCTTGCTCAAACATTTTCCTGAGATCAAAGAAGAGAATCTGTGGATTCAAACACGCTCGGAAGATGGCAGCGGTCAGAAAGCGCCCACGCTGTGGAATGGGGCAAACAAAGTTGAAACTTTTGAAGTGCAGGAAGACGGCATCAACATCATCGCTCGTCTCGGTGAGGCCTATGACTACGGGCTTTACCCCGATATGGCGGCCGTGCGGTTCGCGCTCAAGCCAGAACTCGCCAACCGCAAAAAAGTTTTGAATCTTTACAGCTACACCGGCGCATTTTCACTGCAGGCCTTGCACCTCGGTGCCGAAGAAGTGGTGTCAGTGGATCTCTCAGGGAAGTATCTCGGCTGGCTGGAAGAAAATCTCACGAAGAATAAATTCAAAGGCCTTCATCGCTCATTGAAAATGCCCGTGGAAGAAGCTTTGCGCCTTCTCAAATCTGAAGGTCATCAATTCGACGCCATCATATCTGATCCACCGAGTGCATCAAGCGATGGCAACAAACGCACCTCAGCGCTGCAGGCCTACGAGAAACAATGGGGCGATCTGCAAGATCTTCTGGCGCCGAAAGGCTGGCTCTTGAGTTTCTTGAACACACACACCGTGTCTCCTGCAAAATTCGATGCGCACCTGAAAGGCCTTCCGGGCAATCGTTTGAAGATTTCAAAACGCCTGGGTCTCAAAGACGACTGCCCGACCTTCAAAGGCTTTCATGAAGGCAATTACCTGAAAGGAACGCTGTGGGTATGATCGAAGTCACCGGTCTCTCCAAAACATTCAAGGTCTCGACGAAAGAGCCAGGACTCATGGGTTCTTTGC
>JBEIPE010000438.1:0-1896 GCA_040377215.1 Halobacteriovoraceae bacterium | reverse complement strand
GCCTTGATCTTCTCCCAGCGACGATCGCGATCCATGCCAATCGAGCGGCCCTGCATGGAGGCGAAGGTGAAGCTGTCATTTTTTAGAATGTCGCGTACGTAGCCCAGGCCCTTATCTTTGCCGGTGTCACGTCCATCAGTGAAGGCGTGGAGATAAACTTTGATTTGTTCAAAGCGCACGAGATCGAGAATGTGTTTGAGGTGATCAATGTGAGCGTGAACTCCACCGTCTGAGAGAAGTCCAATCAAATGGAGGCGCCCAGTGTCGCGCGCCTTGGAGATGAGGTCTTTCCAGTGAGGCATGTCTTTGAATGTTCCAAGCGCGACAGCTTCATTGATGCGAACAAGATCTTGGCGCACAGGGCGTCCTGCTCCGAGATTGAGATGGCCTACTTCAGAATTTCCGGCCACGCCCTTAGGAAGACCGACGGGCTCTCCGCCTGGTTGCAAAACAGTTGAAGGGTAGTGAGCAAATAAGGAATCAATGGTTGGTTTGTTCGCGTGAAGAACGGCGTTTTTTAGATCAGCGGGATTTTTCCCGAAGCCGTCGAGGATACACAAGAGGACACGGGGACTCAGCCCTTGAATCAACATAGAATTCCCTAATTGTGGTAGGGGTGCCCCATGCGCAAAGTTTGTGCGCGATAGAGTTGCTCCACTAAGAGAATTCTCGCCAACTTATGAGGAAATGTCAGCTCGGAGAGCGAAAGTCGATCTTGGCATTGGGAAAGCACGCTTTCGTGAAAGCCTTCTGCTCCCGCGATGAGGAAGACTGTTTTACCCGGTTTTTCGATGAGCTTTTCAGTGTATTGAGCGAAGTCCACCGAGGTGTAGCGTTTGCCCCATTCGGTCATTGCGACGCGGTGAAGTCCACCTTCACCAAGATCTTTGAGTTTTTTTAGAATGGCCTCGGCCTCAGCTTCTTTGTTTTCAGCTGAGGCACGGACTTCATGAATTTGGAGAGGAGGATTGATGAGGCGCTTGAGGTAGTCGTGCTCGACAGCTTCAAGATGAGCGTCTTTAAGTTTTCCGACGCAGATAAGATGCAATGACTTCAAGCTTAGAAGAACCCTTTGAGAGCATCTTCCGTCGTCGTTTTCGTTGGGCCAGAGAAGTAGAACTCGTCTGGGATTTTGACTTGTGGGCGTTCGCCGAAGACATGATCGAGATCATAGGCCCCGCGGGTGTTCTCTTGGAACACGTGAACGATCACATCACCAGTGTCGATGAGAATCCAATCAGCTGAACCGTAACCTTCGTAAGAGAGAATTTCTGTGCCCGCAGCACGGAACTGACGAGAGATCTCGTCTGCCATGGCACGCGCTTGCATGGTGTTTTGCGCCGTCGCGATGACATTGAAGTCACACATCGACGAACCTTTCATGTCGAAGACTTTAAGGTTTTCACCTTTGTAGTGGGCCAACAAGTAAGTGGCACTCATCGCTTGGTTCAACGGAAATTCCCAACGCTTGTCAGAGTTGATTTTAGAGAGTTCGCTGGTGAGAAATTCGTTAGCCACGGTCGGTCCTTTTAAACTTGTTCCTTGGTCTTTAACATCAGCTGCTTGAGCAGGTCAACGTTGCGGCCAGAGACGGCCGAGACAGGGAGTACTTTGCGATCCAGATTGGTTTCCATGAAGGAGCGGAATTTCTCGATTTCTTCCTCTGTCATGGCGTCGATCTTAGTTAAGCAGACGATTTCACGTTTGTTTAAAAGATCGGAGTCGTACTTTTCCATCTCTTCACGGATGGTCGAGTAGGCTTCCATCACGTCGTACTCTACGAGGAACATCGAGCAATCAAGGAGGTGAACGAGGGCCGAGGTGCGCTCAAACTGCTTAAGGAAAGCCACGCCCCGGCCTGTGCCTTCGGCCGCACCTTCGATCAATCCTGGAATG
>JBEIPE010000276.1:0-3930 GCA_040377215.1 Halobacteriovoraceae bacterium | reverse complement strand
GCCGCTGCGATCTCCGCCGGGTCTTCTTTCATGTAGAAAAATAACGCTGACCCACCTACCGCGACCACAAATGCTAAAATTTTAATGAGCTGAGATTGCGAGTCTTCCTGTTCCGCGGAAGACTTACGCCCAGGCCGGCCGCCTTCTCCTCTGGCCGGACGCTTGGCCGCTGTCGGAGCTGTGGAAAAGCCAGCACGGCTCATCGCCGGAGTTTTGCCTTCCGCGACAGGAATTCCCGGCGAGGTTCTTCCCGGCGAGGTCTTCTCTTTTGAAGCCAAGTCACTGGCAAAATCAAAGGTCTTAGCGGACTCTTCATCGGAAAGTAAGGCCAGCGTAACGAGTGCACCCAGCTTGACGGGAAAAAACGAAGTGAAACTGGCGCGTTGACCCGGTACGAGACGCTCTTCATTAATGAAGGCGCCGTTGGTGCTGCCCTGATCGACAACAAAGAACTGGTCACCTTCGGCAAGAATCATAAGATGCTTGCGGGAGAGTCCTTCGGCCTCAACAATGAGGTCGCATTCTTGCCCACTGCCGAGCAATGTTTTCTCTTTAACCAGTTTATGTGTGACGGGCTCTTGCCCCTCAACCGTGATTTCTATCCGCATTTAGCTATTATTATAACTCCCCGAAAGTTCGAGTAAACACCAAACTGCTAAGCGTCACCTAACTTAGAGCAAAAAAATCTTTCAACACACCTCCCCACTGCCCCTACCAAAAAAGAAGTCGCAACATCTCAAATGAACCTGCTTGCGGGCACATAAGTCTTGCGTTAAAGTTGACTCAACCCCATCGCATTTTTTCTGACTTTTATAAGCCAGCTTATGCGTGGTCAAAATTATTATTGATAAATTAAGACTCGTTTTAAACGGGATAGAAAACACAAAGGAGTTCCCCATGTTCAAGTATTCACTTCTCGCCGTTGCTTTGATTTTCGTAGCTGTTGCATGTAACAAGAAAGAAGAAGCTGCTCCAGTTGAAGCTGCTCCAGTAGAAGCTGCTCCAGTAGAAGCTGCTCCAGCTGAAGAAGCTGCTCCAGCAGAAGCCGCTCCAGCAGAAGCTGCTCCAGAAGCTGCTCCAGCTCAATAAGATCTAGATTCAAAAGATCAAAAGAAAGGCCTGCGAAAGCGGGCCTTTTTTTTTGCCTTGCTCCCACTGACGTATGCGGCGAAAATAGTTTTATAGAGGGAGATTTTCATGCTCATTTTATTTGGTGGCAGTTCAGAAGAACGTCTCGTGTCTGTCGCCAGCGCGCAAAATCTCATGAGTCATCTTCCGGAAGCCAAACTCTTATTCATGGCGCCTGATAATTCGGTTCACTTCGTTGAGCCAGCGGAACTCGCCCGTCACGCTGATCCCTTCACAAAAGCGTTCACACCCACAGCACCAGCGTTTGCAGGCACGATTGAAGTCGCACTCCCTTTGCTCAAGGGACACACTTTCATCTTGGCCCTTCACGGCACAGAAGGTGAAGATGGTGAGCTACAAGCACTCCTAGAAAAAAACCACATCGCCTTCACGGGCTCAAGCTCACGTGCCAGTCGCTTGGCCTTTGATAAAAAACACACCAAAGAGTTGGCGCTCGCTCATCACTTGCCGATCACTGAAGATCTCTTTCTTCAGCACCCTGCGAGCAGCGACGATCAGAAAAAACTGCGCGACTTCTTTGCGACTTTTGGCAAGATCGTGCTGAAGCCTGTGGCCAACGGCTCAAGTGTGGGTCTGTTTATTATTGATTCCGCTGCTACGTTGGAAGATGCGATTAAAAAGTTGAATCCTGCCGCCGGCAGTTACCTCGCAGAAAGATTTATCACAGGACGAGAAATTACAGTCGGAGTGCGACACCATGTCGATGGCCGCGTGTCTCCACTACCTTGCTCTGAAGTGCGTGTGATCCAAGGTCGCCAGTTTGATTACGAAGGAAAATACCTTGGTCACGGTGTGCAAGAGTTAACTCCTGCGCCCCTCGATCCCGAAGTCACTCAACGCTGCCAGGCCCTGGCGGTAAAAGTTCACCAGGCCTGTGGCTGTGAGGGCTATACGCGCACGGATATGATTTTGACCAACGCTGGCCCGATTCTTTTGGAGATCAACACGCTGCCAGGACTATCTAAAGCGTCGTTCATTCCTCAGCAGCTGGTGGCCAATGGTGAAACCTTGCGCAGTTTCTTTTTAGAGCAGGTGCAGTTGGCGGAAAAAAGAAATTCAGCTCACAAGTGAGCGGCCCCACCAAAGCCCTACGACACCTAAAACGATTTGCCCCACTACGCTGGCCATAAGAATTCCATAAGAGCCCCGCTCCCACAGCTGCAAATTCTCCCAGCTCAAAGCCGAAAAGGTAGTGAAGGCACCCAACAGTCCGGTAGCGAGGAAGAACATCATGCTGGGTGAGAGACCGTGCTTTGCCTGCTGTCCCAAGACGAGTCCTAATAGAAATGAACCGACGACATTAATGGCGAAAACTCCCCAGGGCAAAGCGAGCGAGCTAAACACACGTGAAAGCCCAAGACGAAGAATCGCTCCCAGCGCTCCTCCTGCCCCGACCCATAAAAAATCCATGTTTTACCTCCCAAAATAGTCGCGCTGCTCCTGGCCATTCTGACGTCATCTCAGCAAGATGGAAAGGCAATTTTAACGGGAGTACTCATGGGCCGTAAGTGGAACAACATCAAGATGAAGAAGGCCGCGCAAGATAAGGCGCGTTCAGCGAACTACACCAAAATTTTGCGCGAGATCACCATGTCTGTGCGCAGTGCGGGTGGTGAACCAGAATCAAACTTCGGTTTGAAGATCGCTCTCGTTAAGGCCAAAGACAATAACGTTCCTCGCGACAACGTTGAGCGCGCTATCAAAAAAGGTATGGGCGAAGGCGGCGAGAACTACGAAGAAATTAATTACGAAGCCTACGCACTGGATGGCGTGGCCGTGTTTATCGAAGCAGCAACCGATAACCCAACCCGCACCATCAGTAACGTGCGCTCTTACTTTAACAAGTGGGGCGGCGCGATCGGCACGCAAGGCTGCTTGCAGTTTGTGTTCGAGCGCAAGGCGATCTTTACCGTTAAAGCTGACGGCCTTGATGTGGACGAGCTCACCATGGAATTGATCGACGCTGGCTGCGAAGACATCGAGTCAGAAGACGGATTCCTCACCATCAAAGGTGAAGTGGGCAACTACGGCGAGCTCCATAAAAAACTCGAAGCCATGAAAATCAAAGTTGAAGACTCGGGCCTTGAGCGCTTGCCTCTCAACACCAAAGAAGTGAAAGACAAGGACACCTATCAGCGTATCCTCAAGCTCATTGATGTGCTGGAAGAAGACGATGATGTCCAGAAGGTCTATCACAACATGGATTTCAACGAAGCTTTCAGCGACTGAAATACTTACTCCTCATTTTGTTTTCTCTCACCGCGAGCGCGGCACCTCTCTATGAGTTGGGTGTCGCCGCTGGCGGTGGCTATCTTCCCGATTATCCTGCTTCAGACGAAGGCCGCGTGCGCCTCTTGGTGCTGCCCAACTTTCGCTACCGCGGAAAAGTTTTTCGCGCCGATGAAGAAAGCGGATTACGTGCGCGCCTTTTTAAAAACAAAAACTACGATTTCGATCTGAGCTTTGGTGGCGCCTTCCCCGTGAACACGGGCGAGAACCGTGCTCGCAAAGATATGGAGGCCCTCGATTGGTTAGTTGAATTCGGACCGCGTCTCTTTGCCATTCTTTGGTACGACCCTTTCGTGGGCCGTCTGCGTTTTGGGCTTCCGGTACGTGCCGTCTTTTCTACCGACGGAACTTCCGCGACCCATCGAGGCTTTGTGGCCGTGCCTGGATTTTTGGGGGAGCTTTTCTTTTGGCCCTGTGCCGACTGCCGGCTCTACGCCGCCCTCGGGCCAACGTTTGCCACGGAAGGTGTCGGAGATTATTTTTATCAAGTCG
>JBEIPE010000400.1:0-2258 GCA_040377215.1 Halobacteriovoraceae bacterium | reverse complement strand
GACAAAATTTCCAGTGGGATTGCTGGCGATCGTTGAAGGCAACAAACTTTTGGGTATTCTCGTCGAAGGTGATATCCGTCGTGCGTTGATGAAAGATCCTCAGGCACTCTCAAAAGCTGTGACGAATTTCATGAATCCCAAGCCGCTCACTATTGCTCCAGGGCTTTTGGCCTATGAGGCTTTGAAGCAAATGGAAAATCGTGAGCGTCCGGTTTCAGTTTTACCTGTTGTTGAAAACGGTGAGCTTAAAGGAGTCGTACGTTTGCACGACCTACTCCAGGCCGGATTTTCCACCACCAAAAAGCCGTAAACGCCACGGAGAGCACCAGCCACAGCAGCATCATGGGGAGCATTCCCCAGCGCTGGTAAATTGTGATGGGGGCCACGGTAGGCAATTCCAGACGCACATCTAAGACATCCTGCTCACCGGTAAGAAGCCTGCGGCCTTCAGTGCCGTCAGGATAAATCACAGTGGTGATGCCAGTATTCGTTGAACGCACGATGGGACGACGGAACTCAAGAGCGCGCCACTTCGCGAGGAAGAGGTGCTGAAAAGGTTCAGCGGTTGCTCCATACCAAGAGTCATTTGTTAAATTCACGATAAAGTCCGGCGCCGAAGGCGCTTCGTTTAAGAGCTTTGCCATGAATGAGCTTTGCAAAATTTCATAACAAATCGGCGCGACAAATTTTGCGCCGCGCTTGGTGGTGAAGACAGGCGTTTTCGTTCCACGCGCAAAGAAAGACGCGGCCGGAATGAGTTGAGACATTGTGCGATTTAAAGGCCCAAAGGGCATGGTCTCACCAAACGGAATCAAGATGTGCTTGCGATAGACCTCTTTGAATTCACCCATGGCACCAATATGAAAGGCAGCATTGTACTCTGTCTCAAAGCGATCACTCCACTGGCTTTCGACATCGTGATCGTAGCCACCGATGAGCATCTCAGCGCCAGTGCGTGCGATGAGATCGCGGAAGAGATTGGCCGGCGCATCTTGTTTATTCACAAATGCAGGTGACGACATAGAAAACGGATAGGCCGTCTCAGGCCAAATGACGAGATCAAGCGTTTGGGGATTTTCCTTGAGAGTCAGCTCTTCATAACGACGGATCACACTGCCGACAGCGCTCTCGTCTCCTGCCTCAGATTCCATCTTGAGAAAATTGCCCACGTTCGCTTGCACGATGCGAATGTTCAGGCCTTGTGTATCTGTGGTCGCCGGAGTCCAGCCGGGCACAATGAAATGCGCGCCGATAAACACCAGCACACCCACGAGCGCCGACCAGGCCGGTGGGCGACGAAGAGCGAGCGGTAAAAAACCGAGCACCAACCACCACGTGAAGAATGAGTACGCGATCACACCACCGTAAGGTGCGAAGTTGAGCCAGGTGTGAAAGTGCATCCACACATGTCCGGCAAAAACCGGAAACTGTTGTGGAAGAATGGTCTCAACCAAAGTGAGGATGACGGCGCCAAAAAAAGCGTGCATGCCGACAGTCCATTGGGCCACACCTGGAATGTGAGCGCGGTAATGCATCCACACCAGCCAGCCCCACCACTGTGGATTCAGCACGAGAGCGAGGAAGAGTGCGATGAACTGGGCGAGAGCAGGTGGTAATCCACCAAACTCTTGGAGAGTGGCAGGAACCCAATAAAAGCCGGTAAGATTGAAGCCAGTTTGGTGCAAGAGCACTGCGAGGATACGTTTTCTTGTGGTCGGAATATTCTCGAGCACCATCGCCATCAAGATCAGCGCCAGCGGAGAGAGCAGAGCGAAGCCTTCGAAGAGAAAGTTGGGGAAGGCGAAAGCATAAATGGCCCCACTGAGTGGGGCCAGAAGTAGATAAATCATGAGGGGATTGTAAAACGCTTACTGAGCTTTGGCGAGTCGGCGACCTTTCAAACGAACATCAACTGCGTCAGCGAGTTCAATCGCGCGGGCCGCATCCAACTTACCAGCACCCAAAATCTTGCCTTCGAAGTTCTTCACTTTAACAGAAGAGCTCAAGATGATGTTGCGCACTTGCTCGTAAGAGAAAGTTGGGTACTTAGATTTGATCAAAGCAGCTACACCCGTTACGAAAGCCGTGGCTTGGCTAGTACCGGTCATGAAACCAGCGCCGCCTTGTGGGATGGCGCTGCGGATGCGGTGACCAGGAGCTGCGATATCAACCGAGTTCTTACCGTAGTTCGAGCTTGGGATGATCTGCATTTCTTCGTCGTGAGCACCTACAGTGATGATGTTCGAAAGACCGTAGCT
>JBEIPE010000288.1:0-3694 GCA_040377215.1 Halobacteriovoraceae bacterium | reverse complement strand
CGTTGAGCGGCGATTCTCTGGAGACTGATAGTTGATGGTATCAACTTTCAAAAGAGCAAAGTAACGCTCGCCTTCTTTCGGCGGACGAATCTGACCTACGACCGTGTCGCCGGTACGAAGACCGAAGCGGCGAATCTGCGACGGAGACACATAAATGTCATCGGCGCCGGGAAGATAGTTATAAGTGGGAGAGCGCAAGAAGCCGAAACCGTCAGGAAGAATCTCAAGGACACCGTCGCCAAAGATCTCGATATTTTCTTTGGCGGTCTTCGTGAGAAGCGCAAAGATCAATTCGTGTTTTTTGAGGTTGGCGGGGTTTTCGATCTGGGCCTCTTCGGCCAGCTTGGTGAGTTCTTCGATATCTTTTTCGCGCATATCACTCAGATTCATGGAGACTCCTGCTTAAGCGTAACTAACAAAATATGGGGACTATGTTTCATGGGGAATTTAAAAGGGGGGTAAGTGTGGCTTTTGTCTTCTTAAAGACAGAGCGTTCGGATGAATGACCGGATTGATAGGATTTTCACCCCGCCTCGGACTTTTGTCAATCACTCCCTCAGGCGAAATTGAGTCAGCCCCTCTTATTCCGGCAACTTATACCCGTTGCATCATCCGTATACTTTCCGTACAATCAACTCATGCGTAAGATCATTCACCTCGATATGGACTGTTTCTTTGCCGCCGTGGAAATGCGCGAGGATCCGAGTCTCGTTGGGAAACCTGTGGCGGTAGGCGGCTCAGCTGCTCGTCGCGGAGTGATCTCCACCTGCAACTATGAAGCGCGCAAGTTTGGTGTACGCTCAGCCATGGCGACTGGCCTCGCCATGAAACTTTGCCCGAAGCTGATTTTGCGCGGACACAGTGGTCATCTGTATCGTGAAGCCTCCGACATCGTGATGGATATTTGCCATCGCTACACTGATAAAGTGCAGAGCCTCTCCATGGATGAAGCCTATTTGGATGTCACCGAAAGTGATCTTCCGAAAGGCAGTGCCACGCTGTTGGCGCAAAAAATTCGCCAAGAAATCTTTGATGCCACCAAACTTACTGCTTCGGCGGGCATCGCTTCGAATAAACTCTTGGCCAAACTCGCCTGTGAAAAAAACAAGCCCAACGGGCAATTCACTGTCTCACCGGACAAAGTCATGGAGTTCATGACTCCCCTGCCTCTGGGAAAAATCCACGGCATTGGCAAAGTCACCGCGGAATATTTACGCCAGCAAGGCTTTAACACGTGCGCTGACATCCTTCCGCTCACACGCTTCGAATTGGTCGCGCGGCTCGGCAACATGGGCGACTGGCTTCATGATGCTTGCAGAGGTCTCGATGATCGCGACGTCATCACCGAGTGGGAGCGCAAGAGCCTGAGTGTCGAGAATACTTTTTCCAAAGATCTCAGTGAACCAGAAGACATGCGCGTGGCCTTGAGTGAACTCATTGAAGAGCTGCAGGAAGGTCTGACGGAGTATCCGGAAAAGAAAGTCCATGGCCTGCAAGTCAAAATCAAATACCACGACTTCAAACAGACCACCATTGAGCGCGCGGGCATGCCTGTAGATGCAGAAAACGCCTGGCATCTTTATCTCGAACGCTGGGCGATTGATCCACGACCGGTGCGGCTTTTAGGCGTAGGAGTGCGCTTTGTGTCTGAAGAAGAAACCCCTCAGCTCTCCTTTGACGCTCTCACAGCGACAGGGTAAAACCCGTTCATGGAACTGCAAGGAAAACGCTTTCTCGCTCTCGATTGGGGAGAAAAATTTATTGGTGTCGCCACTTATCATGTGGGGAGCGATCCCATGATTCTTGCTTGGGGACGTCTCAAGGGTGGAACCTTCGAGAGCGTTTGGGTCCAACTCAAAAAAGTCCTGGATGATGAATCCATTGATGAAGTTGTCGTGGGCGTGCCCTTTCTCACTGATGGCAAGGCCGGCTCCATGACGCACAAGGCCCGCCAGTTCCTGAACGAGCTGATCAAGGTTTGCCCACTGCGCGTTCATGAACAAGACGAAACTCTCTCTACGTTTGAAGCTGAGGAGCGCATGAAACGCTCCCCTCGCTATAATTTCCAAGTGAACCTGTCCGAAATAGATGCCGTCTCCGCCACTGTTATTCTGGAAGATTTCTTACGTAAGCAAGGCCTCACCCAGATATAATCTTCTCCATGGTAAAAAAAACTCTGCTCTTCATGTTTGTGGTCGCTCCACTCATTGCCGCTGCTCTTATTGGGGGTACGGTCTACTTTCTCTATCAGCAAAAATACACCGGCCCCGACGTCGTCTTCACTGTTCAGCAAGGTGACACCTTTGGTGTGGTCAACGCGCGCCTCGCCCGCCAAGACATCATCAGTAATCCACGTTTGTTTCATTGGATGGCCCGCTACAAAGGCGTGATGGGAAAACTGCGCGCCGGACCTTTCACCATTCCGAGCCAATCTAAAATGGAAGATGTGTTGAACGTGTTGATCTACGGACAACCTAATCTGAATGCTGTGACCATTCCAGAAGGTCGCAACATGTACCAAGTGGCGCAGCTCTTCGAGACTGCTGGCTTTGGCACCAAAGAAAGTTTTGTTGAGCTGTGTAAGGATCCAAACTTCATTCAGGCCATGGGCATCGAAGGCGCTACACTCGAAGGCTATCTCTTCCCCGAGACCTACAAGTTTGTGCCAGGAACATCTCAACGGGACATCATCACAGCGATGGTGCAACAGTTCCGTCGTCGTGTCGGAGATCTCAACAAGGGCCACGCCTTTTTGAAGCCCCATGAAGTCGTGATTCTTGCTTCAGTGGTGGAGAAAGAAACAGGCGCAAAAGAAGAACGCCCGCAGATCGCTTCGGTTTTTTTGAACCGCTTGCGTAAACGCATGCGTCTAGAAAGTGATCCCACGACCATCTACGGTATGTGGGAGCGCTACACGGGCAATATTCGTCGCGATGATTTGCAACAGCTCACGCCTTATAACACCTACAAGATCCCTGCTCTGCCTATGGGGCCCATCGCCAATCCAAGCTATGAAGCGATTCAAGCGGTCATGGCCCCTGCCAATACTGACTTCTTGTTTTTCGTCTCGAAGAATGATGGCACCCATCAGTTCACTACCAACTACGCTGATCACCAGCGCGCGGTGGATGAATGGCAACGCAACCGCGCGAACCGTGCGGGTAAGTCTTGGCGTCAGCTAAAGCAGTAAGGATTATTCTTCGCAGAGACCGATGTCGTTGAACACACGGCTATTCTCGTTCAAGCGCCACACGTAGATGTAGGTGCTTCCCGATGAAGCGATCTGTTTGGGCGAGAACTGCACGTAGATTTTTTGTTTCTCAGTATCGTCAGTGCGGCTGACCAAACGACTGCCACGATCAAAGCCCAGAGTAAGAACCCAATCAGGCACTGTCATTGAGTAGACGAACTTCGATTCACGACGACCTACACGGCCAATCCACGGATCAATCGGAGTGATACAACGAGGTGAAGCCACCACACGGTAACCGTTCTCGGCGTCGTCTTTCACTAACTCCACGTCCCATTTGAAATACGGGCGGGTCTTGTTGATCTCTTCAACGATCTGCAAGCGAGTGGCCTCAAACGGCACTGTCGTGTTCAAAATATCAGCACGACGACGATTCATTTGTGTTTCGTTCAAATCTTTGAAGCAGTCACGTTCAGTCGGAACATCGCTATCAATCACTGAAGG